>CAMWQF010000219.1 GCA_947176285.1 uncultured Porphyromonadaceae bacterium | reverse complement strand
CTCATAGAGTTGCAATTATCGGTCTCGGCTATGTCGGACTACCTCTGCTTTGTCATTTTGCGACTAAATACCAATGCTATGGATTGGACATAAACGACAAGCGTATAGGACAACTCTCAAATGGCATTGATTCTAAAAAATGTGTAACTCTAGATCTTCTGACATCTCTCAGTCATACTAAATTAACGTCCGATTGGGACGAGATTCATGACTGCAATGTTTTTATTGTTACCGCACCCACCCCCATTGATGACACGAAGAATCCGGACTTGCACAGTTTGAAAGATATATGTCTCCAACTTGGAAAAGTTATCAAAAGTGGAAGTATTATTGTCTTTGAATCGACAGTGGCTCCCGGAACAACTGAAGAAATATGCATCCCTATTATAGAGCAAAGCTCATCGTTAAAACTAAATGAAGATTTCTCAGTTGGATACTCTCCTGAAAGGATTAATTTGGGAGATATCTACCACACTCTAACAAATGTTCCTAAGATAATTTCGGCATCCAATCCTATTGCTCTCTCAATAATTTCAAATTTATATTGTAAAGGGTTAGGTTGCCCTGTTATACCAGCATCATCAATTAAAACAGCGGAAGCTGCCAAGTTATATGAGAACGTGCAGCGGGATGTATTGATTGCCCTTGCCAATCAGTATTCAGATTATTGTAATGCCGAAGGAATTGATATTTCCGAAGTAACACGTTGTGCAGCTACTAAATGGAATTTCGCAGAAGTCTATCCCGGCCTTGTCGGTGGACATTGCATTGGAGTTGATCCATATTACTTAATCTCCAAAGCAAATGATATTGGCATTAAACTGGATTTGGTTGAGAATGCCCGAAAGGTGAATGAGGCGGAAACATCTAAAGTCATTGACAATGTTATGTCTCGCATTCGTTCAGTAAAAGCCAATAGCATTTTGCTTTTAGGCTTGACCTATAAGCCCAATACATCTGATTTGCGAAACTCTAAAGCATTAGAGATTGCTGTTCATATTGCAGGACATAACAATAATGTATCTATCTATGATCCGAATATCTCTATATATGATTTGCCTATTGAAGTCCAACATAAATTTTGTAATAATCTACCTAATGATTTTGATTTCGATGTGGTAGTTACCTTGGTAAATCATCCTCAAATCAAATCACCCATCGGTAAAATATTAAACATTAATATTTCAAAATAAGGCATCAATGACAACTTTACCAAGCATAACAGAAGCTTCAATAGATTTTTCAACTGTATGTCAGTTGAAATGTGTTGAATGTTCCACTGCCAAGGGGATTACTCATTCCGGCATAGTTGGGAAAGGACAACTCTCTTTTGAGAATTTTAAGAAGTTTATTTCAGAGAACCCGGAAATAAAACGTATTGAAATGTCAAATTGGGGCGAGATTTTTCTCAATAAAGACATTAGTAAAATCATGCAGTTCGCTAATAAGCATGGAGTGACGCTTTATTGTGGTAATGGAACTAATTTCAATGATGTATCTGAGGATGTCCTTGAAGATTTGGTAAAATATAAAGTCCAATATCTGAATATCTCAATAGATGGAGCTTCTCAGGAAACATATTCTATATATCGTCGCAATGGAAATTTCGTCAAAGTCATTAACAATATCCAGCGTCTGAATTATTATAAAAGGTTATATGGATCAGAATATCCCAAATTGTCTTGGCAGTTTATTATATTTGGACATAATGAGCATGAGTTGCCCAAAGTGAGGCACTTGTGTAAAGAACTTGGAATGGCATTTAATCCCAAACTCAACTATTCAAATTTCTCACCGGTAATCAACCGTGATTTCGTAAGAGAAGAAAGCGGTCTTGGAGTCGCTGATAGAAGAGAATTTAAGGAAAAGCACCAGGCAGAGTATAAGGCTCCGTGCTATCATTGCTTTTCAAGTCCTCAGATAAATTGGAATGGAGACATACTGGGATGTAGTGTAAATAAGTGGCGCAGTCTGGGAAATGTCTTTACTTCTACATTGTCTGAGTGGCAACAATCCCCAGCATATAAGGCATTGGTGTCATTGTTATTTGAGGGGCAATTATCAGACATAGACCTCCCCTGCAAATATTGTCCCAACTTATCCAAGGTAATGGAGCGTCCTTTAACCGAAGATGGTCTTGCAAAGTATAATGATTACATAGCACCTGCATTAAAATCATGAGAGGTATAACTATTGAGGTGGACATCACACACAGGTGTAATCTCGCTTGTCACCATTGCAATCGACTTTGCAATGCAGATGCCAACTACGGAATTAAAAGGTCTGTAGTTGATATGGATATGCGTCACATAGACTACTTAATCTCTGAGGTAAAGAAATTACCGAAAGGATCAGTAAGACTGATTCGTATATTGGGTGGCGAGCCGCTATTGTCGGAAATTATTATAAATGCAACACAGTCTTTTATCAATCTAATTAAAGAAGGTGTGATTGAAGAACTTAACATAGTAACAAATGGTACTGTCAAGGTGCCGGAGACTTGTAAACCATATGTGGTTTATGCGCCCCAGATAGTGAAACAGATGGTGAGAGAGAAGGGACTTGTCACACCTTGCGATATATATGCCATTAAAAACACAAAGCACCGGAACATTACAGTTTCCCCTGTTGATTATGACCTTGAGTATGATGTTTGCGATAGGGTCAAGGAATGTGGGATACATTATACTGTTTTTGGATTTTCATATACCGCACCATGCTTCCCAAGTATAGTTGTTTCTCCGAGGAATCACAAATATTTTTTTCACAAGCTTCCTCACGATGTCAATCATCTAATAGATGAACATTTTCGAGAGGAAGTCTGCTCAATATGTTGCTTCGCTATAGTTCAATACAAGCGATTAGTTGAAAACTATCCTTACATCAAAGATCCACAATTTCATGGAAACGAATGGAGTAAAAGGATAACAACTAATCAGGAATTCTACATAGAGCCAGATACTTCATGGATAAATAATATTTAGACTATTATGAAACTAAATAAAGAACAGTTTGAAGCATATAGAATGGAGATTGCCACATTCGGTAATATCCCGATTCTTAGTCAATATTGTGGCATTGGGTGCGTATTCTGTAAGGTTCACACAGATTCTTACTTAGGGCACTATCCAAAGATTCCTATGATTGACAAGGAAGATCTTATACAAGGATTTAAATACATTAACCCTAATGTAAATTATGTACGTTTAGGAGCAGGTGTTCTTGTTGCTCCTCATACTGACCCATTCTTGCATCCTGACATTTATAAATTTATAAAGATAGCGTCAGACCACTTCCCTACAAAGAAGATTACAACAGTAACTACCGGAGCTTACAATCGGTTAGATCTGCTTGATTATCTCAACTCGATACCGAATTTCGGGATTGACCTTTCTCTGATTACCATGCAGGAGCAGCGTGAGTCTATAATCCCTCGGTCCGAGCGAGAGAGAGCCATGGAGTTATTAAAACATGCACCTCTAAACAAATGTACTCTTATGTTCACAGGTAGTCTTGATGATGTAAAGAGAGACCTTGAACTACTATATTCACTTGGCGTAAATAAAAAGGTTCGACAGATATTAGTCAGGAGAATGGAACACACCGCAACTAGCCAACCTCGTCTGAAAGAGTTGTCCTCACGGTGCATTGAACATTATGAAGAATGTATTTTATGGGTAAAACAAAACTACCCAGATGTTATATATACAGTTCCCATTCTAAAGAACATTTTCAGAGGTGGCAACAATGAATACTTCATTGATGCCGACGAACGCATACATAACATAAAAAAAATTATTGCCTCTCTTCCATCCGACACTTCAATTAACTTGATCTGTCCATTATCAGGATATGATTATTTCACAGAAGCATTCAGAGAAATTCCAAATGCAAACACCAATCTGATTCACAACAATCTATATGGAGGTTCGGTATCCGTTGCGGGATTATTAAATCATCAAGATATTAGAGCGCAATTCAACCCTACGCAAAATGATTTGATGATAATGCCAAACGAGATGTACAATGCAGATGGTCTTGATTTGCTTGGAGAACCAAAATCTGTATTGGAAGATTACTATAACGCAAAAATCATATTGGCATGAGTATGGAAATAGGCTGGGACAAAATCAGAGTATTAGTTACTAATGGCTGTAACTATAGATGCCCATTTTGCCATAATGAAGGGCAAGAAAAAGGTAAAGTCACATTTATGTCGGTTGATGATTTCAAAAACATAGTTGACTTATTGAGTGAAACATCAATAAGTGAGTTTGTTATAAGTGGAGGTGAGCCATTTCTCCATCCCCAGATTGCGGACATGATTGTGTATGCCTGCAACAAACTAAGTTGTGATATAAGTTGTGCGACAAATCTATCCTTAATAACAGACTCGGACTTAGCAAAATTGGCAAATACTCGCGTTAAATTTAATATCCAGTTCCCATTCACGGACTCAAATATGTTTAAAGAAAGTACAGGCAATGGTGACCTTTCATCTATTTCATCTAACATTAAGCATGTTTGTAAAGCCGGATTAGAGATTGGCTTAAATACAGTGATACAATCCTCAGATAGAGCAATGATTGAGGATATGGTTCTATATGCTATATCAAACCATCTCCCTTTGAAGTTATTGCCACAGATTGGAGGAGAAAATAGCGACGAATACAAGAATTGGGTCTTCCCAATTATACGCAAATATGCGACCTCAGAAAAAAATAAAGGGACTGGTGCTATTCGATGGGAAGTTTCAAGCGGAGACAAGAATACCACAGTACTGTACATCGACTCTCCTTGCTTTACAAGAGATATCTCAACATGCCGTAATTTCGCTGAATTGCGAATACACCCCGGGATGTACTTACAACCATGTATAGAGAAACTGCCTTCCAATCAATTGGATTTTTCTAAAGGAAAGTCAGTTGTCTCGACTCAAATTTTACAAGAATGGAACAACTTCAAAAAATGCTGATAGCATATAATCAATCCATTCCAGAGGGGGCAAGGTATTCGTGGAGTAAGCAATATCTTACTGCTCCATTCCCCCGTTATTGGCAAGTTGTGTATTCAACGCTTTCAACGTTGGATAAATCACTTCGTATTCTTGAAATAGGCGCAGGGCAAGGAGACGTTACAGCGATAAGTTGTCATCTCGGCTTCAAATCTGTGGTGGCATATGAACGAGAATTAAATGACGCCAAGATTGCTCAGGAGAAGATAATATCCCTGTTTAAAAAAGATAATGTAATATTAAATACTGATTATCCTCATGGTTATGAGGATGCAGATG
>CAMWQF010000218.1 GCA_947176285.1 uncultured Porphyromonadaceae bacterium | reverse complement strand
CACATTGGGTAGGTCGTCGGGCATATCAGGAGATAGGATTTCAGAAATCATTCTACCTCCATATCCGTAGACATACACTGATTTAGGATCTCTAAATCCAAAATTCTTTAGATTTTGCGAAGTCAGGGTCTGGAGTCCGGGTTTAGATACGTCGATTTTCACCCATTTGCCTTTAGCAAGCATGGAAGAAGCGGCATATTTATCGGGCGATGCTGCTGTAAGAATGAACGCCGAAAAAAATGTCGCAAAAAATATGCAGACAATCCTGTGCCGGACTGACCATATATGAGTATTTTTAGATCGTTTCACTATTAAATAACGAAATTATTCCCTTGATATTGTTGCGAGTTGATAAACTGTAGCCAATCTGCTTTCGAGCCTTTAAAAACATTTAAATCTACGTTCCCTTTGACTCCTTTGACATCCCCTTTATGGCTATATTGCCAAAAAGTCCAGTCAGCAGAGATAGGATCTTCTGAGAATGAACAAATCCAAAGTGAATTTCCCGGGAAAGAATCAGCAAGCAGCTCGTAATAATCTTTCTTATTGCAGTAGAGGGTTGGGGCTATTCCACGAAGATTGAGATAGTCAACCATAGATGACAATCTTTCTTTAATTAATTCAACATCAATGTTCTCCGGGTTTCCAGAAGATTCGATGTCAATAGCCACACCAAGTTCTAAAGTGCGGTCGCCTATTGTTTCGATGAAGTTGATGGCTTGCTCCACTCCGTCTTTGTCGAATCTAAAGAAATGATATGCCCCTCTGTCAAGACCGGCTTCTCCGGCTTTTCTGTGGTTGTTGGTGAAACTTTTGTCTTTAAAAGTAACACCTTCTGTGGCTTTCATCCACACGAAGTCAATGCCATTTGCCGCTACTTTTTTAAAGTTGATGTCCCCATTATGCGAAGATATGTCAATGCCTGACACCGGATATTTATCTCTGTCTACGTAAGGAGGGGTTGTGCGGAAATTGATCCAAGCAGCGTAGGCAGCCCAGATTAGGAGCGCCCCCGCCAAAAGGAAGCAGATAAAACTGAAGATGTCGTTCTTTCGGGTATTAATGTCGGAAAGTATTTTCATTCTCATTACAAAATTAGTAATATTTCCGAATGTTTCCAAATAGAGAGCCATAAAAAATGAATATATTCCAAAAAAATTATTAATTTTGTAGTCTGAAAACTATGGGAGAAGCAATATATCATATATTAGTGATTGCCGTTGCGCTCGTCGGACTGTTCCGCGGGTTCAACTCAGGGCTGCTGCGCCAGATGTCTGATGTAATCGGATTCGTGTTTGGCGTAGTGGCGGCGCGTGCGCTGGGTCCTGATTTCGCCTCATGGCTTGCCGGGTGGTTTCCTCAGCTATATCATCCTGTAGCCAAGAATTTCTTTGTTTCCGTCTTGGCTTATGGCATAATATGGAGTTTGTGCCTCCTGTTGTTTTCGATGTTTACCGGAATCTTAAATTATATTTTAGGATTTATTAGGGTAGGAGTAGTTAACTCTCTTGCCGGTGCATTGTTTTCATTATTGAAATATCTTATGTTTCTCTCTATCCTCTTCGACCTTGGAATGTGTAGGCCTTTTGATTCTCCGTTGATGCATTGTGCAAGGCATGATGATGGAAATCTTGTAGATGGTGTGATCCGTCTTGCTCCCGAAGTCTTAGGGTCCATGTCGGCTGAGGATTACATCCTCCGGGTGCAATTATGGGAAGCAAAGAGTATTAGTTAAGTTTATATATGAACTGCGCGATAAGATATAGAAAAATCATGCAGTGTTTATAAATAATTTTTTGTGAAATTGAAAAAATAATAAATAAGATATGCTATCAGTAAAAGATCTTCATGCGGAAATAGATGGCAAGGAAATACTTCGGGGTGTCAACCTTGAAGTGAAGCCTGGAGAAGTGCACGCTATAATGGGGCCTAATGGCAGCGGAAAATCAACCCTTTCAATGGTGCTTGCAGGGAATCCTGCCTATTCTGTTACTTCTGGAGAAGTCAACTTTATGGGGAAGGATCTGCTTGAGATGACTCCTGATGTGAGAAGCCATGAAGGGCTATTCCTCGGATTTCAATACCCGGTGGAGATTCCGGGTGTGTCAATGGTAAATTTCATGAGAGCGGCTGTGAATGCGAAAAGAAAATATTTCGGTGAGTCGCCAATGGGAGCCACAGATTTCCTCAAACTCATGCGTGAAAAGCGTGCTATCGTGGAACTTGACAATAAATTGGCATCACGTAGTGTCAACGAGGGATTCTCCGGTGGAGAAAAAAAACGTAATGAGATATTTCAGATGGCAGTTCTTGAACCGAAATTGGCGATTCTTGACGAGACAGACTCAGGCCTTGATGTTGATGCTCTCCGTATTGTAGCGGAAGGTGTGAATAAACTTCGGACTCCTGAAAATTCAGCCATTGTAATTACTCATTATCAGCGTCTGCTTGATTATATCAAGCCTGACGTGATACATGTGCTTTATAAAGGGCGCATTGTATATACAGGTGGCCCGGAACTTGCCCTTGAAATTGAAGAAAAGGGATATGATTGGATTAAGGCAGATATCGACAGTCAGGATGCAATAAAAGGGGAGGCGTAAGAGATGGCAGCCGTAGATCAATATTTAAGTCTTTGGAAAGAGCATCATTCTCTGGTGGATTCAAATGCTCCGGAGGCGCTCAACCGACTTCGTCCATGGGCTGCGACTTCTCTTGAGAAGCATGGATTCCCCACACTCAAGGACGAAAACTATCAGCACACAGACATTGAGAAAATTCTTTCTCCTGATTATGGCATTAATATCGGAAGAGTCCGTATTAATGTGAATCCTTCGGAGACATTCCGATGTGACGTTCCGATGCTTTCCACATCATTGTTTCTCGTAGTCAACGATGCTTTTGCTGAGACTGCCGGATGCCGTGATATGTTGCCTAATGGTGTAGAGATTTCATCTTTGGCATCTTATGCGCGTAATAATCCCGGATTTATAGAAGAATATTACGGAAAAATAGCCGATATCTCAAATCCTATAGTTGCGCTCAACACATTGTTTTGTCAAGATGGTGTAGTGATCCATGTCAAAAAGGGAGTTAAGGTTGAACCTACCATCCAATTGGTGAATATATTTAACAATAATGCTCCTCTGCTTGCATCCAGAAGGATTTTGATTGTGATGGAAGAAGATTCTGAAGCGAAAGTGCTTGTCTGCGACCATACTCAGGCTCCGAAGATAGATTTTTGCTCTGTGCAAGTAGTAGAGATAGTGGCTCGAGAAAGAAGCCGTCTTGACTTGTATGATCTCGAAGAAAGCACTCATCGCACTGCAAGACTCTCTTCGCTATGGATGAGACAGGATGCAGACTCTGAGGTGCTGCTCGACTCGATGACTTTATATAACGGCATTACACGAAATGAATTTCACACCCGATTTGCAGGCAGACATGCTCGTCTGCGCATGCTCGGGATGGGAATTGAAGATGAATCCCGCAAGCTAGACACATATTCAAGGATATCTCATGATGTGCCGGAATGTAATACCGATGAGTTGTTTAAGTATGTTGTGGATGATGATGCAGTTGGCTCATTTGCCGGACTGATATATGTGGCAGAAGGTGCTGTGAAGACGGAGGCATATCAATCAAACCGCAACTTGGTAGGCTCTGACAGCGCGAAGATGCACTCAAAACCTCAGCTTGAAATCTATAACGATGATGTGAAGTGTTCTCACGGCACAGCAATCGGACAACTCGATGAGAAGCAATTGTTTTATATGATGACGCGTGGCATATCAGAAGAGCAGGCTCGACTAATGTTGAAGCAAGCATTCATGTCTGATGTCATAGATGGGATTTCTCTCCCTCCTCTTCGCGACAGGCTCAAATTGATGGTAGAACGTCGGTTTGCGGGTGAGCAGACTGCCTGCTCCTCATGTCCGGTAGGGTGTAATGATGCGCACAATGATAAATGATCAGATGATTAATTATAATATTGAGGAAATACGTGGGAAGTTTCCTATACTTTCGAGGTCGATTGGAGGAAAACCTCTGATATATCTTGACAACACAGCCACATCTCAGACTCCTCGGAGCGTGGTGGATGCGGTAGTTTCCGGCTATTTTGATAAGAAAGCTAACGTGCATCGCGGAGTGCATACTCTATCTCAGGAGGCTACCGAACTTCAAGAGGAATGCAGACGACGTGTCCGAGATTATATCGGAGCATCTTCTGAAGAAGAGGTTATCTTTACTCGAGGCACTACTGAAGGAATCAATCTCGTAGCTTCTTCATTTGGATCTTTATTTCCGGAAAATGGAGAGATTATTCTTACGGTTATGGAGCATCATGCCAATATAGTTCCCTGGCAATTGCTCCAAAGCCGTCGTCCTGATCTGAAAATTAAGGTTGTAGATATAAACGACAGGGGAGAACTCCTTCTTGACCAGTATCGGTCGTTTTTCAATGAGCATACATGCATGGCATCGTTTTGCCATGTCTCCAATGTTCTTGGCACTGTCAATCCCGTAAAGGATATGATAGATTATGCTCATAGCAAAGGAGTGCCGGTGCTTGTAGATGGAGCACAAGCAGTGCCTCATATGAGAGTGAATGTCAGCGACCTTGATTGTGACTTCTATGTCTTTTCCTCCCATAAGATGTACGGACCCACAGGTATAGGAGTGTTATATGGAAAGAAAGAGCATTTGCTTCGTATGCCTCCTTATCAAGGCGGCGGAGAGATGATAGCGCATGTAAGTTTTGATGGAACCACTTTTGCCGAACTCCCTTATAAATTTGAGGCAGGAACTCCTGATTTTGTCGGAATTGGTGCATTTCCTAAGGCTCTAGACTTTATAGAGGAAATTGGAATAGAAAATATTGCAGCCCACGAGCATGATTTGCTGGAATATGCTGAGGATAAGATGAGGAATATTCCCGGAATCAGGATATTTGGGAACGCCCCGAATAAGAGTGCTGTGATTTCCTTTCTTGTAGGCGACATTCATCATTATGACATGGGGATGCTTCTTGACAAACTGGGAGTGGAAGTGCGCACAGGGCATCATTGTGCTCAGCCGCTTATGCATAGACTGGGTATCTCCGGTACGGTCCGCGCTTCCTTTGCAGCCTATAATACTATTGAGGAAGTAGATGCATTCATCTCTGCCTTGAATAGGGTGATACCTATACTTAGTTAACCCTTGGCAATATTGATATTGGTGTCTGATTATTGTGGTTAAATTTTAACATATGTTAAAATTTAATGGGTTTGAAACATTTTTGCAATCTGAAATGTTTAAAAATCATAAAGAAGATAGAT
>CAMWQF010000217.1 GCA_947176285.1 uncultured Porphyromonadaceae bacterium | reverse complement strand
TAAATTATCTTTCTACTAACCAACGATTTCTCCTACTAATAATTGAAACTAATAAGACAAGTACATATTGTTTTATTAAAATTTTCTAAGATGAAAAGATTGCTAACACTTATGGCAGTGATGACGGCCATTGTGATGTCAGCACTTGGACAACGAACTGTCTCCGGACTTGTCATTTCAGGTGAAGACAACCAACCCATTATCGGTGCAACAGTCTTGGTGAAAGGTACCAGCCTTGGTACTGCAACTGACCTCGATGGCAACTTTGTGTTCAAAGACGTCCCATCAAGCGCAAACACGCTGGTAGTTTCTTATGTCGGAATGGTGACTGAAGAAGTTAAAATCTCCGACAATCTTGTAATCAAACTCTGGAATTCCACAAATAACCTTGATGATTTGGTTGTCGTTGGATATGGCGTCTCAACTCGCGCTGCATTCACAGGCGCCGCATCTGTGCTTGATGGTGATGTTGTCGACAAAAAGAACGATGCAAACTTTGTCAAGTCTCTCGAAGGCAACGTGACCGGTATTCAGTACAATAATTCAACTTCTATGCCCGGTCAGTACGGATCTGTTTATGTTCGTGGTATGGGTTCGTTATCAAGCAACAACCAGCCGTTGTATGTCATTGACGGTATGCCTGTTAATTCAGACTACGATGGCATGTACTCTGACACCAACAACTATTTTGACCCGATGGCTGCATACAATCCTAATGACATAGAGTCTATCACGGTGCTTAAAGATGCTTCTGCCACAGCAATCTATGGCTCTCGAGCTTCAAATGGTGTGATAATAGTAAATACTAAGAAAGGTAAGGCAGGAAAACTTAATGTCACACTCGATGTGAAGCAAGGTTTTTCCAAAATTGCAAACAATAACATGAAGTATGCCAACGCTGCTCAGACAATAGACCTGTTCTCTAAAGGTTATGTAGCCAGATATCCGGAGCAATATACATACGACTCTGCATACGCATACTTCAAAGATGTTAAATTTGGATGGGATGGTGTGACAGATACCGACTGGATAGATGCCATTTCAAGAAATGCATACTATCAGGAATATAATGCATCTGTATCTGGTGCTTCTGGTGATACCCATTATTATTTCTCACTTGGATATCTTGACACTGAAGGCATTATAATTGGTTCCGACAACCAACGTTACTCTGGTCGTATAAACCTTGATACTAAATATCAGTGGCTGTCAGCAGGTATCAATGCGCAATATTCTTATAATAAAAACAATTCCTTCTCTCAGTCTACAACAGGAGCTATGTCTGCACCTACTACAGCAGCTGTGTCTTCTATGACTCCGTTCGAACCAATATATGTGAATAATGGCACTGAGTACAATTTTGGAATATCAGGCTATAATCCTCTTGCTCTTCAGGATCCTAAACTTGGAAATCTGAGCCGTGTTACAAATCAAACAATCAATGCCAATCCATGGATGAAACTGGATCTTCCCTTCGGTATATATATCAAGACGAACTTCGGTGTCAACATAATGGATCAGCGCCAATATGATTATTGGAGCGCAGTATATAATCCACAGGGTATGGAATATAATGGTCTAGGTATGCAATACAACTCAAAATCAAGTACTATTACTTGGACTAATCTTATTGGCTGGAACTATACTTTCAACGAAAAGAATGTATTTGACGTAATGATTGCTCAAGAAATGCAGCGTTATGAATACTTCTATGAATATTACGCCAAATATGACTTCCCGTTTGCTGCTGACGGTATGCGTAATCTGGCAACCGCAGGTTCTGATGACGGCTCGGAATATTATGAATCTTCTTCCCGTCTTGCATCCTACTTCGGAAGTGCAAACTATTCTTTCGATAGCCGCTATTATTTATCGGCTTCATTCCGTCGTGACGGTAGTTCGGTGTTCGGTCGCAACAAGCGTTGGGGCAACTTTTGGTCGGTAGGTGCAAAATGGCGTCTTGGCCAAGAGTCATTCATGAAGAATCAGAATGTTATTAAAAACGCTGATATACGCATATCATATGGTACTGTCGGCAACCAGTCTCTCCCTTCACTCTATGCAGCACGCGGATTCTATGAAGCAGGATATAACTACAATCAGACCCCGGGTATGGTACCAGGTGGCATTGAAAATCCTGATCTGACATGGGAAACTTCTAAGAAATTTGATGTAGGTTTCGATCTTAACCTCTGGAATCGTCTCAATGTAACTTTTGACTATTACAATGAAGACACTTCTGATGCATTGTATGAGGTTCCGTTGTCGCTAACTACCGGTATGGAATCTACATGGCAAAACATCGGTAAAATCCGCAACCGCGGTATCGAACTTGGCCTACGTGGTGTTGTATTCGCCAACAAAGACATGAGTGTAAGCCTCTTCAGTAATCTTACATTCAATCAGAATAAAGTTATCAAACTTGCCAACGGCACCATTGAGTCAAGTTATACTATCATTGAAGAAGGTCGTCCCTACCGTCAGTTCAAGATGAAAGAATATGCAGGTGTTGATCCTCAGACCGGTAAAGCCCTCTATTATCTAAATGAAGAGGGAAATGAAACTACTGATGTATGGAATGATGCTGCTAAAAGATATGTAGGGAGCGCTGATCCTAAAATTGTGGGTGCCTTTGGTCTTAATGCAGACGGATATGGATTTGACGTGTCTCTAACTTTTAATTATCGCACCGGAGGCAAAGTGTATGATTTTGGTCATAGCTTCACAGGCTGGGGCATGAGCAATAGAACTCCGCTCGAATGCATGGCTCTTAATTCTTGGACTCCTGAAAATAAGAATGCAAAATATCCTCAGTATATTTATGGTGACCCTTATTTCAGCACTTCTACTTCATCCAGATTCCTTATGAGCGGCAATTTCCTCCGTTTGAGCAATATATCTTTAGGCTACACTCTCCCTCAAAAACTGACTAAGAAAGCTCTTATGGACAAAGTTCGTTTCTATATAAATATGGACAACATACACACCTGGACAGCAAGTGATTTCATAGGATATAATCCTGAGACGTATGCTAATGGCGTGATTGCATGGCAATATCCCGCTGTATTCTCATTCTCCGGTGGTGTGCAGATCGTATTCTGATAAAATTATAACCATAGACTATAAAGCAATGAAAAATATAATATTTAAATCATTAGGCACTCTCCTTATAGCAGGCTCTCTTACCGGCTGTGGAAATGATTTTCTTAAGACAGATATGTCTAATGCCATCGATGTCAATACTGCCCTCAATAGCGTTGGAAATGTTGGAAACGCGCTGAACGGTACATATTATCAATTCTTCCGTTATTATTTTGCCGGAAATTATGCTACTGTAATCGGCGACCTTGCATCTGATATCGTCTACTGGAATTCAAATACACAGCATCAGAATGATATCTACCAGTTTACATATCAGGATACCGGAGTCAGCTCGCAGTATATCTGGGAATACGGCTACAAAGTGGTGGATAATTCATCTCGAGTGATAAAGGCATATAAACATCTTCAAGAATCTATCCCTGAAGAGGATAAGTTTGAACTTAGTATATATGCTGCTGAAGCTTATGCTCTGCGTGCTTATTCCAATTTCGTCATGGTAAATGTATTTGGCCACCAGATAAAGGTTAACGGTCAGGATTTCAGCAATGATCTCGGTCTTGTTATCGTTGACGAACCTATTGAAGCTTATTCCACAGTGGAAAGAAGTTCTATAGGAGATACATATAATGCTATTCTCAGCGACCTCAATAATGCAATCACCCTTTTTGAAGAAAACGGTGACCGTGGAAGTCTCTTTTACTTCAATCTGGCTGCCGCTTATGGTCTGGCTGCACGTGTAAATCTCTATATGGAAAACTTTGATGCTGCCATCTCCTATGCTAAAAAGGCTATTGAAGAGTCAGGTATCTCAACTTTGGCATATACTCCCGAAAGTTATAAGGCACTATACAACTATGGAGAAAGTAACACAGAGTCTATGTTCGCACTCGCTATTACTACCTCCGACAACTGGAGTGCAAACTCATGCGGAACTCTCTACTCGACCTATGATTATAGTCCAAGTCCTTGGCTTCTTTCAATACTTGGTGAAAATGATGTAAGAAATTCTATTATGATTTTTGGTAAGGATTCTTCCCCTAAATCACCTGTATTCGGAGGAGGTAAATTCGGCTGCTATGCTTATGGAAATCCGGCATTTGCTACCAACTATCTGATTAATGCTCCCGAAATGTTCCTTATTCAGGCAGAATCAAATCTTAGAAAATCATCTCCCGATCTTGACGCTGCTAAGAAGGCTCTACTCGTAGTGGCAAAGCGTAATCTTGACATTACTTCTGAGTCAGATCTTCCTGCAACAAAGGATGAACTTCTCTCTTTCCTTCGGGATGAAAGTGCTCGTGAACTTTTTCAGGAAGGTCATCGTCTTTTCGACATCCGTCGTTGGGGTGTTAAAGGAAATGCATACGCATATGATGCTCCAAACATCACTTTCACATTCAGCAATGTAGATCTAAGTAATGTTATTTTCCCAATTCCTGATGATGAAATCAACGCAGGTTTCGGCGTAAAGCAAACTCCCAACTGGAATGCCGGACGTCCGCAATAATGCAAGTGCACACAAATATTCAGGCGACTCTTACACAGAGCCGCCTGTTTTCGTTTCGAAGCGGTGTTTTCGATTGAGTGTCCGATGCAAGGCATCGGAATTATAATCCTAGTTACAAAAACTTTTAGACAAAAATAATTGTTATATTATAGGATAATTATCTTTAAAATTGAACAATATGCGGCATATTCTCCTCATCATGGCTTTGGCAGCTTCGGCATCCGGTGCATCCGCTCAGGACGACGAAGCTGATTTTGAATATGCCGTCGCAGAACTCCCGGTTATCCAACTTTGCGCTGTAGAGGAAAACACACAAGCCCCGGTGCCTTTCGCTTCAATCTCAGTAGAATATGTTGATACTATTGTCAATGCTTCTACTGATGCTATGGGACTCCTTGATTTCACTCCACGCTCTTTTCCTTTTACACTCACCGCTTCAGGCGAAGGAATGATAAATGCCACATATGGAATCCTGGAGCAGCCCGAAGGTCCTCTAACTATCCTCATGACCCGAGACTCTAAAGCTGAGGAAAAACGACTATCTATCAATGATCAAAGATTAGCCATAAAGCCTTGATTATTTTCATGACAATATGGAATAATGAAGTTGTTTAGACTTATTTTTTTATTAAGATTTCGTCAGGTTTTGTCTCTTGAAGATGGAATGATGCGGGCATCATGACTGATGAAAGAGGCAAAAGATGCCGAATTGAAAA
>CAMWQF010000216.1 GCA_947176285.1 uncultured Porphyromonadaceae bacterium | reverse complement strand
ATTCAACATTTAAATTCTATTTCAATGTTCGATAATATTTTCTATATACTTCCGTACGGGATGCTCTATGTATGAATGCTTTAGCACATTCTTTGGCATTATTATATATGTTCTTAAAGTTGCTCGGCTGGTGGCAACATTGAATGTTGGAGCCTGTAGACTATAATAAGTCGACTCGTTATTAGGAATAAAGTATATTACCACATCTGTGGTGATACCTTGAACACGGGCAACTGTTTCCACTTTAATACTATCAGAATACCCAAACGTTTCGAATACCCGAAGCTGTATTTCTCGAGCGTTTTTTCTCAGATGTGTGAGGATGTAGATTTCTTTTACTTGAGTATCCAAGCGTTCTAACTCCACAATCTCAAGAATCTTATTTAGGGCGTTATCAGGATGTGAATTTCCAATCTCCATTGACAATGAAACCCCAATCGGACCTTCTTTCCCATGAACAGCTATAGTACTAGTAGAGTTGAGTTGTTCCTCATAAAATAAACTTGTCTGTGCAGCAGCATTGCGCCCCAATCTGAATGTATCGGATAGTTGAAATTTTAATCCTTTTGAACTTGAGGATGCACCTTTGAATCCATCAATAAACTGGCGATAGTTCATTTTAGAAATTCTTGATTCTGGAAGTAATGTTATAGGCGGTAATTGCTTGGTATCACCAATAACTAGAGTATGTTTACCCATCAAGATTGCCATACCGATTGTAGCCAGAAACGCTTGGCTTCCTTCATCTACAATTACATAATCGAACATCTGCTGAAAGGGAATGGCATAACCACTGGTCTTATAAAATGTTGCAAGTAACAATTGGCCTTTAGATGCAAAAAATTCTTGTGCAAACTGTAAATGAGGAAGTGCGTGTTGCTCATCTGAAGTGAGATTTGTTTTATAGATTACACCACTAGCCAATTTTTCAGACAATGGTGATTTCTGAGCGACCTCCATTAGTGCCTTATTTGTCAAAGATGTCACTAAGATTGAATTATCCTTAGTGCACAAGATATTACATATTTCAGCAATCAATTGGGTTTTACCAGTACCTGGAGGTCCTTGTAAAACAACTATATCGTTGGAAAGGAAGATCGTTTTCACCTTACTCAAATATTCATCTTTTCGGAGTGGGATAAATGTCTTATAACTCTGATGGTTAATAAGGTAAAAAAAATCATTTAGTGGCTCATAATCTTCATAGTCCACAATCTTCTGAAGATTAGACAAATACTCGTAAGGAGGCACATTGGGTCCTAAAACAACCACGGCATTAGGAATCTGTTGGATGTATTTGGTAAAGTCAAGAGACAATCCTCTTAATCCAACCAGGATAAATCTGTTATCGTCGCATTCAGACATCCAAACGCAGTAGCATTCAGAGCCTTGTGTCTTTACCTTTAAAATATTACCATATGTAATGTCACCCCAAAATTTATAACTTCTTTGAGAATCTGGGACAGTAAAGGCATACAACAAATCGCCCTTTCTTGGGAGAGCTCTAGTCTTGGGAAACTTAAGAATCAGCTCACCGACATTGGATACCTTTACAAAAAGAGCCACATATACTTCCCCCTTATCTAAGAGTAAATGCAATGCTGGAGTTTCTAATTTCTTTTGGAAATCATCAACCTGACTCTTTAGTTCCTCCTCCAGAAAACTTAAATGGAGTTGTCTATAGTCCTCTTTCATAATACATCCTCTTCGTTTCCAGCTGAAATAGTTTCTTCGCTTCCTTTATCCGATAGATTATAGTCATCAAGGGTAGTGGCTATAACCATTTGAGTATCTCTCAAAACTCCAAAAGCGAACTGAGTGTCTTCAAAATACTCATCATGCAATAAACGGGCGATAGCAGCCAATTTCCCATCATGGTCGAGATTCTTAACACTGAATCGTAAGGATAGGAAATCTTTATCTGCTAAAATCTTCTCTCTTGATAATACATAGAATCGATTATTACCTGTATAAAGCATTAATCGAGCATTTGGTTTTAATAGT
The DNA here is from genome assembly GCA_947176285.1 of uncultured Porphyromonadaceae bacterium. Taxonomy (GTDB): domain Bacteria; phylum Bacteroidota; class Bacteroidia; order Bacteroidales; family Muribaculaceae; genus Lepagella. The sequence goes on along the minus strand of CAMWQF010000216.1, from coordinate 3,388 downwards.
TGACTATATTGATTCGGGCTGAGATATAGCTTGTTTGCATAGGATAAGAAACTCTTAACCACAATAGGATAATCAATCCCATCTTTATAAACGCCATCAAAGCAAGAATATTCGGGTATAGATGAGGGTACCGTATATCCATGTATCTTTAGCCACTGAATAGCAGACTCTCTAGCGACCTTATTTGCCACTATTTGTTTCTCTTTATCCAGGCCTGAATCAGTACCACCTAAGCCATCAAGATTTAGTTCTGAATTATCGCAGTAATCTTGGAAAGCAATATAGTCTTCTGCAGAAAAACCCAATCCTAATTGTACGAGCTTTCGTAACAAAACGTTTAAATGATTCCATTCATTTTGATTGACAAAAATATTATTTTCTGTTACGGTAATATCATTATCATTGAACCTACGACATATGTATGTTGTAGGGTTAGAGACTCTCATCATGCATGGCATCTGACCCAAATATCGATAGATTCTCCATTTATCAAACACAATATCAGGCGTATGCATTTCTCCGAATGATTTTAGAGTCTCTACATCAGTTTCAATACTGAAATCAGATTGTGAGAATATAGATTGTATGAGCCAATCAGATTGCTCCTTATTGAGATCCAATGATTTTTCTACAATCCAGTCCACAATTTTCGCAGCCAGTAGTTCTGACTTGGTTATCGAATCTGGCTGAGTTATTGTGCTACTCAGATATTTTCTAACACGCACTACATCAGACTTCTCTCCTTGCATTGAAAAAACATCTTCCAAGAATCTTGTTTTAGATGAATCACCATTCCCTGCCCAATTTTGGAGGTAGGAATCAGGATGCTCTGTTGCTAAAGCGAATTCTTTATTCAATACGACATACTTCGATGATAGTCCTAATCCTTTACAAATGTATTTAAGATTGGATGCGCTGGGAGTGGTTTTTTTAACTAGCCATTGATTATAGAGATAATCCAACAAAGCGGTCTTTTCTTCATCTGACATATTTGTTTTCAGTATGGAGTAGTCGAATATCTCACGTCGGATCTTGATAGAATTTATTTTTGACTCAAAGGGTATAGTCAGCCATTCTATTGCACCTATGTATCGTATTGGGAATTTGTTATCTATTTTGATGAAACTCGGTGCATCAATAATCCATTCGTTTCCAGCAAGGGCAACTTTTTGATCATTAGCGTTTAAAACCTGGCAATATGACAATGACTTGTTATTGGCTTCTGCATATAATAATACAAACGCTAACTGTGCCTCATTGGAGATAGGCATAGAAATCAAACGATTGAAAGTCTCAGCACATAGATTGTCATCAACTCGGATATCAAATAGTGAATTTAGGAAATCAGACGAAAGACCTGAGCCCTTTAATCGAACGATTATACTCGATAAAATCGAAGAAGTCTTATCCTCCTCAGGCAGCAAGGAAGAAAGGCTAAAGCGGTTATCGCCTACAGATAGATCGCGTTGTTTTCGAATCTTAACAACAGGGATATGTTCTTCGTTAAGCACTAAGTTCAATTTATCCCTGACATGGGTATACTCCTTATCTGTTATATTCTCAACAGAAGAAAGTAATTTGATGATTCTAACGGCTTGTGTATTCTTTTGTTCATCTTCAAACAAATCAACTCGTAGCAACTTTCCGAGAAATTCTCTTTTAACAGGACTGCCCTCTGGTTCAACAATGGTCAAATATTCATCTTGATAACCATTAGCTTCATGCAGAGATGGGTATAACCTTGTAAATATACTATCTCCAGTCAAAATCTCTGGGAAGTCCGCGCTATCATAGAGGCTTAATGGAAGGTAGTGTATACCCTTGCAGTACTTGTTGATGAATGTAACAAGTTTGGTATTTTTTGATTTATATGTTACCTCATCTTTTGGAAGTGCTGATACTTGATAAACATCATCTTGATATGTAACAAAGAAATTTTCAAAGAATTTGCCATGTTCCTTTTTGCAGATCTCTAGTAGTTTTTCTATTTCAGCATGAGAAAGCGCGAACGGAACACTTATAGCCTTGTCCATATTGGAAAAATGAGTTTGGAAAGGCTTACGTTTCAGTGCCAACAGTATAGCACTGGATACTATAGGTTTTGGGATGCATTTATTTAGGACACACATCTCTGTCTCATCGAGATTTGTAATTCTTGATATATAGACGTCATCCAAAGACAGAAAATTGCCATTTGCATAATAATGCTTAGCAATAGGGAATTCAGAATCTTCGACTTTCGTTGATTGTCGCTTTCTCACAGAATACAAATCAGAGGCCAATGAATATAAAGCAACGGCTTGGTTTTCATCTAAAACGTTGGTACATAATTCTTCCCAGTGAGCGAGCAAAAGGTCATCGTACGCTTGCTGTAAGGGCATCAGAAATGTTGAGAGGCCTTGACATACTGCATCCTTTTCACTTATTACAAACTCGTCAACAATACCATTATATTTAGATGAGTCAAGTTCAATCAACTGGGAGATTGTCTTGAACTGTCCCTTGCGATTACGCATAATCGCAAGTTCCTTTATGTCCTTTGCCGAAACGCCCTCTTTTGCTCCAGATTCGGAAGACACACATTCAAAAATGTAATGAATATCAGTATCATCTAAAATGTCTGATTGTGCCTGAATTCTGGCTTGGATTTTAGGCAAAGCCCTCTTTAAACAGTCCGAGAAAAAAGCATCCCTCATCAAAGTATAAAATTGATGCTCTTCAATCTGTTCTGATGTAGTATCAAGCCCGATTTTACTTAATAATGGGATAGCTTCCCTAATAGCATTAGAGTTAAATAATGTATGATCGGTTTCAGATACTTCATTGAACGACATCCAGTCTCCCCCAACACAAAAACAAGGAATATCGCAGATAATAGATTGTAGTTGATGATAGTTCTCGGAAGCATTCGCTATCCAGACAAGCATTTTTGCACATACGCTTTTATCTGAATATCTTAGCCATCGTTTTAGAAGGCGTAAATATTTGTCCTTTGAATCTGTAATAACGGAAACGACAGTCTCTGTCGATATATGCTTTATTCCAGATAAAGTAGCTTTTTTGAACGAAGTTTTGCTTAATCCGGGGTTGACAAGAGATTGGGAAAAGTTAATATACTTCAAGAATGGTTTAGCACCAATCAAATTGGATAAACCGGAGTCGTCTACCAACACTTCGTTCACACTGGATAACGTACCTTCATGATTTAGAATAAACTTTGTTGATTCGATAGACTTCTTTAACCCGGCATTAAAGCCAACTGCAAGCATATCCGTTTTTCCTTCCTCTAAGGTCTCCGTTAGATATTTTCCAGGAAGAAGTTCCAAATACTTGGAATTCGTCTCATTTGCAATGGATATAAGCCACTCCGGGATATTTAGTCCTATAT
>CAMWQF010000215.1 GCA_947176285.1 uncultured Porphyromonadaceae bacterium | reverse complement strand
AAAATTACAAATTTTCTCAGACATCTGCAAAAATATTTTGAAAATATTCAAAAGTAAGAGTCGCGAAGCCGTTTCCGTCCGAAGCTCTGCTTCGCTCGTGTTGAGGCTTAGCAATTATGTTGAAGTTTCCTTTAGCGATGGGAAGTTATCCCCAGAAGAGATAGGCGATGAAGACGGCGGCTATAGCGCCGGTGATGTCAGCGAGGAGGGCGTAGCCGGCTGCGTAGCGTGTCTTCATTACGCCTACAGAGCCGAAGTAGACTGCAAGGATATAGAAAGTGGTGTCGGTGCTTCCCCTGACTACGGCTGCCAATCTGCTTACAAAGGCGTCTGCCCCTTCTGTCTTCATCACATCAAGCATCATGGCGCAACTTCCGCTTCCACTTAGCGGTTTCATAAGCATTGTTGGCAATGCTCCTACCCATTGAGTATCTACTCCGCATGATGCAAGTGCTGATTCTACTGCTCCTGTCGCTGCATCAAGGGCTCCGGATGCCCTGAACATTCCTATTGCAACCAAAATTGCCACAAGATATGGGATGATGCCAACGGCTGTTTTGAATCCCTCTTTTGCTCCTTCTATGAAACAATCGTAGACATTGACTTTCTTTCTTACTCCTGCTAAAATAAAGAGTATTATGACACTGAAAAGGAGAAAATTTGCAGCGAAAGTGGAGTAGTGCTCAACTCTATTGGCTGGTAGAGTCGAAAACCACCAGGCTACGCCTCCTACAATCGCGGCTATCCCTCCAAGCCAACTCCAAAGCACAGCATCCATTCTTATGCGTTGCTTCAGGCAGAGAGCAATAAGCCCTACGAGAGTTGCGATTGCAGTGGCAAGCAAGATAGGAATGAATACATCAGTAGGATTAGATGCGCCCCCTTGTGCGCGATACATCATGATGCTCACCGGTATGAGGCATAAACCGCTGCTGTTAAGCACTAAAAACATAATCATGGCATCTGTAGCGGTATCCTTCTGCTTGTTGAGTGTCTGCATTTCTTGCATTGCTCGGAGCCCCATTGGGGTAGCGGCATTATCAAGACCCAACATATTGGCTGATAAATTCATAAAGATTGCACCCATAGCCGGATGATCCTTAGGAATTCCGGGAAAGAGGCGTGAGAAGAAAGGGCTGACTAGTCGTGCCATCCCTGTCGTAACTCCACCTTTTTCTCCGATCTTCATTATCCCCATCCATAAAGACAGCACCCCTGTCAATCCCAATGAGATCTCAAAGGCGAACGCCGCCTGCGTAAACGAGGCATTCATGATGTCGCTCCAGATGGTAGTATAGCCTGTTGTCAGAGTTGTGCCTACTGCCATCAGGAAAGCCACAATCAGGAATCCTATCCAAATATAATTAAGTATCATTCTTTTATGCCAATGAATAATTCATGTTTTCAAACCTTACTGCACACTGACAGTTCACTCTTCATATTCAATCAGATAATTTGATATTTGGGTTCTTAATTGTGGTAGATTTTCCTTAATGGTCTTAAAGACATCCTGACGCTTTATCTGATAATAACCATGTACCAGTATATGGCGCATAGCTATTATGTATTTCCAAGGCGTTTCGGGATGATTGTCTTTAAATTCTACTGTCAGTTTATATGCAGCTTCTCCAATTATCTCAAGAAGTTTTACTATACCGAAATATTCAAGGTCCTTTTCAGTGAGGTTTTCAAAATCATCTCTAGTTTGCGCTTGTATGAGCTTATCTATAGCTTCGAGCATATGTTCGAGACGAAGTGGATCTTTAAGCGTTTCTCTCATAGATCTGTATTTTTTCAGCATTTACTATTTTTGCAACTCTGGGATATAGAGTGTCTTCCTCTACAAGGTCAACTTTTTTCTCTAAAAGTTTCTCAAGTTTATCTATGAGTTCCGCTATTCCGAAAAGTCCAAGGCAAGTATCTTTTGAGTATCTGACAAGAATATCAATATCACTTTCCGAAGTTTCTTCTCCTCGTGCGTAGGATCCAAAAACCCAAGCTTTCTCAATCGGTTCAGTTGAGAAAAAGTCTTTTAGCCTATCAATAATCTTTGGAGACATATTTTTCTTAATTTATTCAGTTACATAATTAATTTATTGTCAGTCATCGCATTCGGTGAAGGAGTGGTGGTGGGAGTGGCATTCGTGGATGCCTCGGTCTACGATGATGTGCCGGTTTGCCATGCCGGAGATGACCGACATTTCGTGGCTGACAAGCACTATAGTATGCTCCTTCGCAAGATCCTCCATCATGGAATAGATTTGTCTTTCAAAAGTCTTGTCGACATAACTGAGTGGTTCGTCAAGCACAATTACTTCTGGATTCGATACGAGTGCACGTGCCAAAAGCGTACGTTGAAGTTGTCCTCCTGAAAGCATTCCGACGGTTCTGTCGAGATAGTCGCCAACTCCGCAAAGATCTACTATCCTCTTGAATTCTTCATCATCCTGTGGACTCCGACGACTGAATATCTTTTTTATCTGTCCTGACTTTATTGTTTCCTTTACGGTGATAGGAAAGCGTGTGTCAATATTGCTCTTCTGTGGTAGATATCCAATTTTCAGGCGTGTAGTCTCTACTCCGTCATGATAGTAGCACACCTTTCCGCTGCTTGGTTTCAGCAGGCGAAGCATCACCCGAAGAAGAGTTGTCTTTCCTCCGCCATTAGGGCCGGTAATTGCCATGAAATCCCCTTTGTCTACGCTTAGCGATACATGGTCAAGGATGGCTTTGCCGTCAAATTTTACAGTTATGTCGTCAATCCCTATTAATTTCATTTGCTACGTTAATTAGGTCGTTAAGCCAATTGGCTGAGTTGAGCGACACTTCGATTGTTTGCAGTTCAAGTTGTTTGGCAGTCTCTTCGTCTCCGGGTGAGGCATGCTCCTTCTCTATTATGAATACACCCGTATCTGAATTTTTCATCTGCTCCATCTGTCTACGAATATGAAGAGGAGAAACTTCCTTTCCTGATGCCTGAAGCGCAATCTGAGAAAGTCCGTAGTCTCTTGCAAAATATGATAGAGATGGATGCCTTATGCCAAAACTCTTTCCGGATATATTCATATTTCTGATAGAATCATCAATAGTACGCATCTTTGTTTTCAGTTCTTCACAAGATTTTTGGTACTGTTCAGATTTTTCAGGATGAATCGTCATCATATATCTGGTCATATTATCGGCAATCAGGATACTGTTTTTGATTGACGACATCATATGCGGATCGAATTCTTCACTCTCATGGTCGTGCTTGTCCTGATTATGATGTCCATGATTGCCGATGATTTTCTCTATCCCTTCTGTGCAGTCTACCACCTTCAGTTCGGGAAAATTCGAGGCAATATTCTCGGTCAGAGATTCTTCGAATCCCCCGGTTCCAAGGGTGAAAAAAGCCTCTGCGTTTCCAAGACCTTTCATTGTGCCGATAGATGGCTGGTACGTTTCCGGATCGCTTCCGGCTGGAAGAAGGGTGACGATATCAAAGTCATCCCCAACGATTTGCTTTAGCATCCATGCCTGTGGCTCAAAACTGACAGCGATTGCAGCGCGGTCATCTTGATGACCGCTTCCGCAACCGCTTAATAATATTAGCAAAATGCTGAGTATTGAGAATATTCTCATATCTTTCGGATACCCATTATTTCGCGAACATCTTTCAGAGTCTTTGCTGCATATTCGCGAGTTCTCTCTGCTCCTTGCTTCACAATCTTCGATAGGTATTCGTCATTGTCGCGTATGTCTAGAATACGCTGACGAATTGGAAGAGTGACTTTAAGCATATCCTCTGCAAGTTGCTTTTTGAGGTCGCCATAGCGGATGCTGCAGTCTGCATAAGCCTGACGGAAATGGTCGGTGGTGTCTTTGCCGCTAACAAGATCCATGAGAGTAAACAGATTTTCTACAGGTTGAGAAACCGGTGAATTGGGCTCTGTCGGTCCTGCATCTGTCACTGCGCGCATCACTTTCTTGCGGAGAGTCTTTTCGTCATCAATTAGATATATGCAATTGCCTTCGCTCTTGCCCATCTTTCCGCTGCCGTCAAGACCCGGCACTTTGATGGCTTCGCCTCCGAAATTGAAGTTTACCGGCTCCTTGAAATAGTCAACTCCGTAGAATGAGTTGAAACGTCTGCCAAAACGGCGTGTTAGTTCAAGGTGTTGCTCCTGATCCTTGCCTACTGGCACGTAGTCGGCATGGTGGATAAGGATATCTACAGCCATAAGTGTGGGATAGGTGAGAAGTCCGGCGTTCACACGCGCATTGTTATTCTGGTTGCCGATGATTTCCTTCTCGATCTCATCCCCTTCTGAAGTTATGCCAAGTGCTTTGCGTGCCTTATCCTTAAATGACGCGGTGCGCATAAGTTCCCCTATGCCAACGTGCATATTCATAAGAAGATACATTTCTGAGATTTCCGGAATATCACTTTGCACGTATAGTATATTTTTATCCGGGTCAAGACCGGCAGCAAGATACTCTGCAAGGATCTGTTTTACGCTTTCGTGGAGTGCTTTAGGATCCGGGTTTGTAGTTAAGGCATGAAGGTCTGCAATGAAATAACGGCTATCATAATCGTCTTGCATTTTGACGAATTTCTGAAGCGCGCCGTAATAATTGCCGAGATGAAGGTTGCCGGTGGAGCGAATCCCACTCAAAACTACCTTTTTGCTGCCATCCGGACGGAGGTTGCTATTCTGATCGGCCACCGGGCCTGTCTTTTCTGAATCCATATTTTATGATTTTGTGATTTTTATGCAAAGTTAGTGATAATTATGGAGATTTGCAAACAAATAGTGTTTTCAATGATAGAAAAGGACCCACTAACTGTGCGTCCCTACAAGTATTTTTAAAAATAATTCAAAATTCTCAATTCTCAATTCAAAATTAGAAATTCTCAATTCTCAATTCTCAATTAAAGGTTGAAGTAATAAGTGCCGGTTGAGAGATTCGCATACCATGAATATGGCACCCCGCGGAGAGAATATGTTGTCTGGAACGCTGGAATGTCGAGGTTACCCCCTTCCCACATCTGTGTCCATGGATTCCATGCGTTTTCAACTGTAACGTCATAGTAGAAGCCGTTCCATTCCCAACTTACCACCATCGGAACTGTTTCCCAAACTCCCTGTGCATCATAGCCGACTGCTATGACTTTGGACTGTCCGTAATTATAACCTGGGCCATTGTTGTATGGTCCGGAGAATGCTCCGGGTCCCCAAGGACCTCCGTTCATCATCGAATTGCTAGTTCCCCACATTGGTACATTCGGCCCGAATTCTGCGCCGGGACCTGGACCCTGAGGTACATTAGGGGTAAATGCTCCTCCCGAACCCGGTGCTGGTGCACTGTTGCCTCCATTAGGTCTGAAAGATCCTCCGGAGCCTGGGGCGGGAGCACTATTTTG
>CAMWQF010000214.1 GCA_947176285.1 uncultured Porphyromonadaceae bacterium | reverse complement strand
AGCCAACCACCGCCATTATAGCGAGTATCGACGACAACAGCATCACAGTTGCGATATTTGCCAAGCAAACGGTCATAGGCATTCTGATAACTTGCCGTATTCATTCCCTGCACATGGATATATCCAATTTTCCCACCAGAAATGCTATCTACAAATTTTTCATTATTCTCAACCCAACGCTGATAACTGAGATCAGAAAGTCCACCCATTGACACAGGCTTAACTATGACATCACGTGCCTTTCCATCTGATCCTTTCACCGAAAGACGAACTTTCTTTCCGCTCTTTCCTTCAAGAAGAGGATTTACATCCTGGCGCGGAGCAATTGACTCTCCATCTATGGCAAGAATCACATCCCCGGGAGTTATAGCTGCGCTCTTTGTAGAAAGAGGTCCACGAGCAATAATTTCTGTAATCTTAAGTCCTTCCCCATCATAAGAATCATCGAAATATGCTCCTAAAGAAGATGTTGAAAGAGACGTCCCATTACCATAAGCGCGACCTCCGGTATGCGAAGCATTTAGTTCTCCAAGTATTTCGCTCAGCATTTCAGCAAAGTCGCGGTTGTTTGAAATATAAGGCAAGAACTTGCGATAATGGTCGCCATAGAAGGTCCAATCAACTCCATGCAGGTTTTCATCATAGAATTTGTCGTTGACTTGTCGAAGCATATGATCATAGATATATTCACGCTCTTTAGATGGACTGCGGTCATAGTGCGCTTCATATTCCACATCTTCAATCTTGTCATTCGACAGAGACATCTTCTTTATGCCGCCGTTGCCCCAAAGGAACAGATTATCTCCTTTTGCATCTGGTTCCATTCCATAAATTCCGGAAGAGATCACTGATATATCTCCCTTTTTCAGATCCCGGCAATATAGATTTCTCTTTCCTTCTGTGCTTGATGCAGTGTAATATAGTTTGTCACCCTTCGGAGTAAGGAAATAATCACCAATCATTGCAGAATTTGCAGTCAGACGTTTTGTGCGGTATCGGCGATTGGCAAGGTCAGGTACAAATTTGGATTCCTCCTTCTTATCTGCCTTATCTTTCTTATCTTTCTTGCCCTTTTTGTCTTTTCCACCTTTCTTAGCATCCTTTGACTCGGCTTCATCTTTTTCCTTGTCTTTTTCTGCTTTTTCTTTCAACTCGACCTCTTCTTCAGTCATATTGAAGTCATCCCATGCATCTCCATCAAGTGCCATTAGGATAATGTCGCTCTGATTGCCCCAACTGCCGGTGTTTTTCATGCCGTATTTAGCCGATTCGTATGCAATGCCTTTTCCACCAAGCACCCATTTTGGATTTCCATCGCTGAAACCACTTTCCGTCAAGTCAATGACTTCAGAGCCATCAGCTTTTACAAGAGCAATGTCGGTATTATTCCATCCTCCTACACCAATATAATTCATAATGAGCCATTGGCTGTCGGGACTCCAGGCAAATTGCTGGTCACCGTCGGAATAAGAGTAATTAAATTTCCCGTCAAGTGCAGTTGTCACTTTCTTTGTGGCAAGATCTATCACCTTGAGTTCAGAACGGTTTTCAAGGAATGCCACTTTCTTTCCATCCGGACTTATCACAGGCTGCATGGCACTCGTAGCACACTTATACAGTGGTTCTTCCACTATTTCAGTAGCATATGCGAACTGATCTTCTTTAGGATTCTTTATTTTAGCAGTAAACAATTGCCAATATCCATCACGGTCGCTGTCATATACCATTGTCTTGCCGTCGGGTGAAATGCTGACTGTACGTTCCTGATCGGGAGTGTCTGTAATACGCTTTGTAGTCTTGTATTTAGCATCTGTCACATAGACATCACCTCGAAGCACAATTGCCAATTCATTACCCTTCGGGGCAACGAAAAATGAGGATGCACCAGAAGAAACATAACGCTTTACTAGATCTGAGTCATAATCATCGGCTATTATCTCGACATTCACTTTCTTAGGCTCCTGTCCTTCTGCCAGAGTGTATATTTCACCATCCCAACTGAACGCCATAAGTCCATTGTCAGATGCAGAGAGATTTCTTACAGGATGCTTATCAAATGATGTAAGTTTTCGTTTATTTCCATTAAGATCGGAAGCATATACGTTGAGTGTGCCGTCTTCTTCCGAAAGGAAATAGAATGAATCCTCTTTCGGAGCCCACACTGCATTGCGGTCGTGACCGTTGAAAGAAGTCAACTGTCTGAAATCACCATTATCATAAAGCCAGACATCATTGGTTCCGGAACTTCGCTCATGCTTGCGGAATGGATCTTCATATCCTTTTTTATCTGTAAATATGATTTTTCCATCTTTCCCGGAAGATGAGAACAACATTGGAAGTGAAAGGAACATCGACGGGCGCGTACCCGGACGATTTACATTGAGCGAATAAGTCTGCGGCAAGATAGGGGCTTGTGCGGATTTCTGCGCAGGCATCTCATTAGCAGAAAAGAGAAGTGTAGAATCATTAAGGAATGCAAGTGGCATTTCGGCAATGCTGGAGGTAGTAAGTCGCTTAACTTTCCCTCCATTAGAATTCATGATGAAAATGTCATCACTACCTTCCCTATCGCTTCGGAAAGCAATCCTCTTTCCATCGGGAGTCCATATAGGTTTTGAGTCAAAAGCCTCATTTGAAGTCAACTGACGAGCTTCCCCTCCAGAAGTTGGGACAGTAAATATATCTCCTTTGTATGTAAATGCAATCGCACTTCCATCAGGAGATATTGCCACGTCTCTCAACCATAGCGGGGAGTCCGCTACAGCCATAGTGGATGCCATCGTCAGCAAGGATAAAAAAAGTTTCCTTTTCATAATTATGTCATTATCATATTTGAATACTAGTCTAAACACGATACAAAATTACGAAAAATGAATGATATTCTAAAATAATCGTCAAAATATTTGGAGGATTGAAAAAAACTTATTAACTTTGCATCGCAAATGAGGGAAATCCTCTAATGGTGAGGTGGGTGAGTGGCTGAAACCACCAGTTTGCTAAACTGACGTAGGAGCAATCCTACCACGAGTTCGAATCTCGTCCTCACCGCAAGGTCCGACAGTATTAACTGCCGGACTTTTTGTTTTTCATCGTAACACCTACTATCATGAAATCTATTTTTGCAACTTTCTCCGCCATTTCTTTGATGTGCATTTCTGCGTTTTCTGCTAATAATTTACCAAAAGAAGTAGGAAATCTCCAAAAAGGAGACCATATGCTATATTGCCATATGAACGACGCCGGACCTGCTTGGACTGCATATGCCATCAGTAAAGATGGCATCAATTATCAAGATCTGCTTGAGGGTGATTCCATTTTCAGTGATCATATTATGGCTCCCATTGAGGGGCGCACGCGTGACGCTTTTATTTGCCGTCGTCACGATGACAAGGGTTTTCTGATGGTTTGCACCGATATGGAAGCTAATGAAGCGTCGCGCAAAAGGCTTGGTAAAAAAGAGACTTGGGACAATTACGGCATCTGTCTCCTTACTAGTGACGACCTAATTAATTGGGAATCCACTTCATTTGATTATCGCAAAGGGATAGAGATTTTTTGTAATCCTGAAGCAGAAAGTGCGTACAACGATTGGTCAACCATTAATAGAGTTTGGGCACCACAGATAATGTGGGATGCCACCTACGAATGGCCCGATGGTAATAAAGGAGGCTACATGATATATTATTCTATGTGGAATAGAGATGAAGAACCATATGATCGTATGTATTATTCATATGCTGATGAATCTTTCACTAAATTGACTCAGCCTAAGTTGCTTTTCGACTGGGGATACGCCACTATTGATGCCGACATTAATTGGGTGCCTGCTGATGGGTTATGGCACATGATGATCAAGAAAGAGGGGGGCAAACCGGGTCTCTTCACTGCCACCAGTCCCAGCCTGACAGGCCCATGGAGCACTCCGATTGACGATGATTATATCGATTTTGAAGGCAACAAGAAATGTGAGGGAGTCTCGGCATTCCAACTTCCAGGAGAAGATACATGGCATATCGGATATATTGAATACTCTTCCAAGCCTCGCAACTATCGTATATGCGAAGCCGATAAAAACATGCGTAATTTTTCCAATCCTCAAAATATCAAAGGAGTGAAACGTCCTCAGCATGGTTCATTCATGAGAATAACTAAAAAAGAGTATAACCGGCTTAAATCTTGGAGTGACAAGAAGGCAAAAGAAAAAGATTCGGTCATTTTAAGTTTTTAAATTATGAGATTGGTTATTCAAAGGGTCACAGAAGCGTCTGTATCAATAGAAGGAAAACTTTTCAGCAGTATTTCGAAAGGACTGATGATTTTGGTGGGTATTGCGGAGAATGATTCGTTGGCAGACGTCGACTGGCTGGCAGCCAAGACAGTCGCCATGAGGATATTTCCTGATGAAAACGGAGTGATGAACCGATCAATAATTGATGCTGATGGAGATATATTAGCTGTCAGCCAATTCACTCTCATGGCATCCACCAAGAAAGGCAACCGACCCAGTTATATCCATGCGGCAGGACACAACCTCGCAATTCCTTTATATGATGCATATTGCGATAAATTATCGCAACTTTTAGGCAAAGAAGTAAAGAAAGGCGTATTCGGAGCCGATATGCAAGTATCCTTAATCAACGATGGTCCAGTCACCATCATAATTGACTCCCACCTCCGCGAATAATTAAGTGGCTCGATAGGATTTTTGTAACTGTAAATAAAATTTCCAAGACATAATTTTTGTAATGCAAGTGCTTGACTTGTTATACAAGGGCTTTTTTCAATTCACCGGGGGTGATTACGCCCTGCAATACGGTAGTATTTTCGAACAACATATATGGAATTAGGTTAAAATCCTTGCGCTGATCCACTTCCTGCTCTTCCGCTTTCACCTGAGCGGCATACTCGTCGCTTTCAAGGACTGCCTTTACTGCTGTGGAATCCAAACCGCATTTATTCGCTATTGATATAAGGACATTATGGTCTGACAGCCTGAGGTTTTCCGTAAAGTTGGCGTAGAAGAGCGCAAAATTGAATTTGATCGCTGTGGCTTGCGATGATGTTGCCTGCACATATTCCATCAATCTATGGGCATCAAACGTGCTGCAAACCTGAGTAGTGGCAAGATGGTAGTCTAGCCCTACACGAGCAGCCATATTTGTAATCTTTTCCATAAGATGCTGAGTCTGCTCCGCCGTGTAAGCATGGCCATCCATAAAATGCTGAGTCATAGTCTCCGTTGGAATCACCGGCGCGTTCGGATCAAGCTGATACGTCAGAAATTGAATTTTTACCTTGTCTGAAAGACCAAGTTGTTCTATTATGTCCATCAACTGTTTTTCACCCATATATGAGTAAGGACAAGCGTAGTCAGCCCATATCTTAATATTCATAATCCCAATCAAATAATATATGTTATAAACTCATGAATT
>CAMWQF010000213.1 GCA_947176285.1 uncultured Porphyromonadaceae bacterium | reverse complement strand
CCACAGGCTTCAAGCCAAACACTCCCCTCCAGGACGGAATCAACCGCACCGTCGCCTGGTTCAAGCAATATTACAATCTGTAATTGGCGCTTCGCGAAGTATTAGAGCCGGGGGCTCAGTATTGGCGCTTTGCGTAGTATCGGCGACAGGGTAGCAGTATTTTGATTTTGAGGGACGCATGCGGAGCATGCTCACTTACTTTGTTTGACTCTGTGAGGACACCTCGAAACCTTGAAACCTTGATACCTCGACACCCTGACACCTTGACACCTTGAGACCTCGATACCTCGAAACACATAACAGAATACTTCATCATAGGATTTATCGCCGCCAGTTTGGCGGCGATTGCTGTTTATAAATAGCATAACGAGAGAAAATCGTAAATTTTTCTCCATCATCATTATGCCATCTCATCAATTTTTGATAACTTTGCAAACGGATGGTTTACTCATATCCATTTGCTTCGTTTGAAAGCTTGAAAAATCGGTCAGGCTTGTCTAAAATACGCCAATAGACTGATCTAAATATTATTAACAACTACTAAGAATGGAAAATAATAATGGTCTTTTTTTATTGGCTCTAAAGATAATGCCTGAATCTGCAACTAATATCCGGAAATGTCTTAGCCCCGATATTTTCTACTATTTCAACTCAGATTTTGAGATTATTACTGTAGATAATGAGGAGATAATCAAGCAACTACGTATGGATTTGCCACCCGTAGGGAGTTCCTTTTTCTGTTATGACTCTATTAATATTCCAGCAATCAATGTTGCTGCTATTGTTGGAAAAAATGGAGATGGGAAAAGTTCAATCATCGAGGTGATAATTAGGCTCATTAATAATTTAGCTAATAAAAGGGGACTCGATCCTGCTAAAAACACTTTGATTGTTGACAAAGTGTGCGCTGAGTTATTTTATAACATCAATGGAGTCTTTTACAAACTAACGTGCAAGGCTATTTCGGAGGAACAGTGTGACATTTCTATAATCGACTTTAAATATGAAGATGAAAAGGGATGCTATGTCAAGAATGAAGACTTGAAGAATGATGAGATACAAACGAATTTCTTCTATACTCTTGTTTCCAATTATTCTCATTATGCTTATAATACGGAGGATTTTGCTGAGGAATCGCAATATTCTGATGAGGAGAAGCATTGGCTTCATAGGCTATTTCACAAAAATGATGCATATCAAATGCCAATCAATCTTCATCCTTACAGGTCAAAGGGGAATATCAACATCAATAGGGAGTTCTCTCTTTTCAAACAACGTCTTCTTATATCTGTCACCAAATCATTAGTAAAAGATGGGAATAAATATTCTACAAATTTTGAGATCAATGGGAAAACACCTAAATCACTATATTTAAAAGACCCAGGAGTGTCAAAACTTCAGAAAAGTACTCTTAAGGACTTCTTCGAGAATAATCGGCATGTGAATCTTCTTGATGATGAGATTAAAGAATTAGAGGAATTTGCACAGAAAATGAGTTATTCGACCCATCTGGATAAGACTGTACTTATAGAGTGCTCATTGATGTTACGAAATCTTTACTATCTTTTAACCAGACTTATCCCCGATATGAATGAAGATTCAAAAATTTCATCAAAATGGTTTGAAGAAGCTTTGAACTGGATAGCAAATGAAGGATTTCTGGAATCAAAGTCTGACATTTCAGTTTTGACGAATCAATTAGACCAAATCTTGATTGATTACGATTACGATATCGATATCGATCAAGATTTATATCTTAATTCTATATTAGGACTTTGGGATGAGCTTAAACGATTTTCCCTGATTCAGATATATAGGCTTGCCGAGATTCTTGAAATTTGCAAATATTGGAATGAAAATGGGATGCCTATCGAGATTGAGTCTGCGTCAAAAATTAAAGGCAAGAAGAGGCATATGAAGAAAACTTTGATAAAGATTCAGATAAATCCTTCTATCGTTTTCAAAGATTACAATGAGCTTTCGGAGACTGAGCGATGCAAGCAGTATATTATCTATAAGACCTTGTCAATTTTCGAATCATACCCTTCCTACAGAAATATAGGGAATGCGATTGGAACTTCAAAATTTGTTGACATTTTGAAGATGGATAAACCTTTTTTTGAATTGAAAGATATGGAGGCGCTGTTTAACAAACTTGGGGCAGACTGGAGTTTGAAATCGCACATCACTTTAAAACTTCGCCAGACTTATAATTTTTTCAATGGAATCTATCCCACCAAGAAGGTTTATTCCCTTAAAATTAACACTAAAAAGGAAGGAGATGAAAATAATAATAATAAGTTAAATAACGAGGAGGATAATAATAAAAATAAGAGTCGCAATATTTATTTCAGCACTCTCTCGAAAGAGAGTATTGACACTATGTCAGAAATGGATACACTCCCTCCAGGCATTTACGATTGGGACATTAATTTCATATCGAGGGGAGAAAAGGAAGGGATCAGTTTAAATTCTTTCAGCTCTGGAGAGAAGCAAAAACTTATGTGCCAGACTGCGACTATATATCATCTTCAAAATATCAATTCAATAGCAACAGAAGAGCTACATTACAACCATGTCAATCTGATTTTTGAAGAGATTGAACTTTATTTTCATCCTGATTGGCAACGCGCTTTTATTGACGAGATGATACATATGATAAGAGGCGCAAATCTGAAGAATATTCACAGTGTGAACATGCTATTCGTCACCCATTCTCCTTATATACTTTCAGACATACCGAAATCTAATGTGCTCTTCCTAAAAAATGGATTGCCGGATTATTCCATGCAGGAGAATACTTTCGGTGCAAATATCAACAGCCTTCTGAAAAATGGATTTTTCTTGCCGAACATTCCGATGGGAGAATTTGCCTATAATAAAATCAACCATCTATTTTCCTTGCTCAATGGGAATGGGGTGACTCCAGAAAATATGGATGAGATTTTTGCCGAGATTATGATTGTTGGCGAGCCCGCTATCAGGGCTCAACTCATGATCCTTTTGGCACCTTACCGTAGGCTTTACTTTGGGAAGGAGGAGATTGACCAGATTATCGATAAGCTTAAAGAACTTAAAAATATTGGCTTATGATTCCTATTAAAACTCTTGACATTGAGGTGATCGCAAGCGAATGGGCTGATGAATTTATTAAATATATTCATGACACTCATAGGGGTAAGTCGAAAGATAAGAATAAAAAAACGAAGTCTGAGAACAAGCAAAGTCGACTTGAGTATTTCGAAGAACAGTTTAACAAAATATGTGATCATAAAAAAGTAGACTCTAGCGATAAATATTACGGACTCAAGACTATGAGAGAATTCCTTACAGAGCGCAAACTATTAATTGGAAAGCCAACCGACATCAGCCAATATGTGAAGGAATGGGAAGATGATGTGATTAAAAATGGCAAGGCCATTATAAGCATTATGTATGACATTTTCAAGAAATTATATGATAATTTCTGTAACCATAAAAAAAGCGGAACAAAGGACAAATATGCATATTATATTTTCAAAAAGCTTAATGTGCGGACTTGTCCTTATTGCAACCGACATTACACCTTTACAATTCACCAAGGGGGCAAAAAGGGGGATAAATGCTTTTGTTGTCGTCCAGAATTTGATCATTTCCACATAAAAGAAAAGTATCCTTTCCTTGCTGTATCTTTCTATAATCTGGTGCCTTCATGCCATGAATGCAACCATGGCAAGATGACTGAGAAGTGTGCTATAAACCCATATTTTGAAGGTTTTAACGCTAAGTTCATTTTGAAAAACCCGGGAGATCCTAAAGCAAACCCACCAATACCGCCAAAGAAATTGAACAGGAATGAAATAATGCATCTTACCGATGTTGATAAATTTGAAGTGGATTTCGAGAATGCGAGTGAGGATGAGAAAAGCAATATCAAAACGTTTGGGCTGAAGGAACTATATAATGAGCATAAAGATTACGTGATGGAGATAATCGAAAAGACATCTGCTTATGATAGGATGACCCAAAATGAGATTATCAACAGTTTTCAGGGTGTTTTTCATAGTGCACAAGAGGTAAAGGGTGTAATTTTTGGTAAATATCTGACATTGGCAAGTCAATCGAAAAAGCCATTATCGAAATTTACCCGAGACATCTTAGATCAATTGGATATTGATTGCTCATAAAAAGCATTCCGATGAGCATGCAGTGCATAATCTTTTTCGCGCGATTAATATCTAGATATCGCAACAATGGCAAGGGAAAACGGTAAACGAACTGAAATCGACATAAAATTTGGAGGGTGCGTTTTTTTTTATTAATTTTGCAGTGCGAGAAAAAAAGGCACCCATAGTTCAATGGATAGAATAATGGATTCCGGTTCCATCGATTGGGGTTCGACTCCCCATGGGTGTACCAGTTGATTATAGGACCTTTCTGGAGGTCCTTTTTTTGGTCTACTCTGGAGTTATCACGCAGAGTACGCTGAGGAAGTAGGGGCGCAGGCTGGAAGGCTGGGATTGACTATTTTTTGATTATTAAGCCTATATTATGAGACGGAATTTGATTTTGGCGGCTGTGGCTGCTGTAGCTATAGGAGCGGTAGGATCTTTTACTGAGGCTATGGCTCAGGATTATAAGGATACTTCGCTTCCGGCTAAAGAAAGGGCTGCGTTGGTGCTAAAAGAACTTACATTGGATGAGAAAATCGCTATGATGATGGACGACAGTCCGGCAATCGAGAGGCTTGGCATCAAACGCTACAATTGGTGGAACGAGGCTCTGCATGGCATCGGTCGTGCCGGATATGCTACTGTGTTTCCTCAGGCTATCGGCATGGCGGCTACATTCGATGATTCGCTTCTATATGATATTTTCAACTGCATCAGCGATGAAGCGCGTGCAAAATACAATACTTTAGGGGATCAGGACGTGACCCGCTACAAAGGACTGACATTCTGGACACCCAACGTCAACATATTCCGCGATCCAAGATGGGGACGCGGACAGGAGACTTATGGAGAGGATCCTTATCTTTCTTCCATGCTTGGGAAAGCAGCCGTGGAAGGGTTACAAGGACCTTCGGATTCCAAGCATATCAAGACAATAGCATGCGCTAAGCACTATGCTGTGCACAGCGGTCCGGAATGGAACCGACATTCTTTTGATGCACGAGACATCGATCCTCGCGACCTCTGGGAAACTTATCTTCCGGCTTTCAAGACTCTGGTGGATGCCAATGTGGGGCAAGTAATGTGCGCTTATAACAGAGTGGAGGGAGAACCATGCTGCAGCAACAAACGTCTGCTCCACGACATTTTGCGAAATAAGTGGGGTTATGACAAGATTGTGGTATCAGACTGCTGGGCCATCAGAGACTTTTTCCGCCCGAATGCACATGCCACTCACCCATCGGCAGTAGAAGCAAGTGCTGATGCTGTGATTTCAGGCAC
>CAMWQF010000212.1 GCA_947176285.1 uncultured Porphyromonadaceae bacterium | reverse complement strand
CTTCTATTCTTACTTCCATATTCGTATAACAAAAATTTTACACCCTTTTATTAAATTTTTTTTTGCCGATTCCCATAAAAATGTTAATTTTGCATTCATTGAAGTTGAAACAACTTCCACTAATAACTCTGATTACTAAACTAAAATGGCCAGATACCTATATTGGGTGCTTCTTGCGCTCATGTTCATCCCTTTCAATCTGATTTGTGGCGTGACTGTAATTTCCGCCCCTATTGCCCTGTTTATCGGACTCGTTTTTGCTCTTTGCTTTGGTATCCCATTTCCAAAATTCAACAAGAAACTGTCAAAATATCTTCTGCAAGCATCAGTGGTAGGCCTGGGATTCGGTATGAATCTTGAAAAGTCTCTGCAAAGCGGTGCTGAAGGCATGATTTTTACTATTGTTTCTGTCATTTTGGTGATGGTAATAGGTGTGATCCTGGGCAAATACATGCGCATTGATTCGAAAATATCTTATCTGATATCCTCCGGCACTGCAATTTGTGGCGGAAGTGCTATTGCTGCTGTGGGAGGAGTGCTAAATGCGAAGGAAAATGAAATGGCAGTCTCACTCGGAGTTATTTTTATTCTAAATGCCATTGCGCTTTTCATTTTTCCTCCTATGGGGCATGCTCTTGGGCTTTCTCAGCAGCAATTCGGCACATGGGCTGCTATTGCTATCCACGATACAAGTTCTGTAGTAGGTGCTGGTGCTATTTATGGAAATGAAGCTTGCGATCTTGCCACTCTTATCAAGTGCACACGTGCTTTATGGATAATCCCTCTTGCATTTTTCACAATGTGGTTTGTCACTAAAAATTCATCCCTCAATACATCGGAAGATGGGAAAAAAGGAAAAGTCTCTATTCCATGGTTCATCTTCCTTTTTGTGCTTGCAATGATTTTCAATACATATGTAGGCACAGATTCTCTCCGCCCTCTCTATGATGTGCTAGTGGTTATTGCAAAGCAATGCTTGATTGCTGTCCTGTTCGCTATAGGAGCCGGGTTGAGCATCAAGGTCATCAAGCAAGTCGGTGTTAAGCCATTGGTGCAGGCTGTAATCCTATGGGTGGTGATAGGTGTCGGTTCCCTCGCGGCTATTCTCTATCTCGGTGTTTAATTTTTAAATTATTACATAGTGAATTCACTTACTCGTTCCTTAATAAAAAACGCCCATCCGGCATCCCTTATTTTAAGTGTTGGCGCAGTCAATGCTGGATTGACAGCATCTGTGATTAGAGGTGGTCTCACTTTCTTGCCGGCATTGATGACATTTCTTTTCGCTGTGCTGCTGCAGATTTCAGGAAATTTATATCATGGATATAAGCATCTTGAATATGACAAAAGTAATATTGGAAATCGCGCTTCTCGGTCAGAGATTGCCTCGCGCGCTGCTCTGATGAAAATCGTTGCTAATGCAATAGCAATATTGGCATTGACCACCGGTTTTGCTCTTTTCTCTTTTGTAGGTTGGTTGGGAGTCGCTTATTTGGCACTTATAGCAGTTGTGCTATTCTTCTATTTTGATGGGCCCAATCCTATAGTGCGGACAAAGTGGTCGATTCTTGTCACGTTTATTCTTTTCGGCCCGGTTGGCGTTAGTGGAACGGCAATAGTCCAGATGCCCGATAGTTCAGAGTGGCTTCCTGTGGCGGTTTATTCCATAATCAATGGACTTATGGCAGCAAATGCTCACATTGCGATACAGTATCTGCATTATCAGCAAGATAAAGAATTAGGCATAGAAACCTTGGTGACGGCAAAAGGAGGATCCTTCACAAGATTTGTTTATCTCGCCGATGCTATAATTGTTTCTGCAATTCTGATTATCCGTCCCTCTGCTGTAGAATTTGTATCTCCTTGGGTGGGAGTGGGGTTGGCTGCAATTTTGATGGTTACTTCTGCTTGGGTATTCTCACACATGCACCGCAATCCGACGAAAGTATCACATCTGGTCAGGTCTATTACCCTTGAGCAATACGTAATTCTTATCTTGGTTCTTTTCTGCATCAATCTCTACGCCTTAGATGATTTTCAACTCAACTTGCTCCGCCTGCTTTAAAGCTTCTGCACGTAATTTTCATCCCAGTAATATTCTTCTTTAGATTTTCCCTCTTTAGGGGGGTGGGGGGCTTATTTTGATCCAGAAGCCTATGCATAAAAATATTCCTAAAAAATCTGATTATTCAAAAATTTTTATTACCTTTGCATCCGATTTCCGTAAAGGATATCATAAGTGGAAAAATTTGGCTGCTTGCAACCACTGAAAAAAATGCTAAAACTGCACATAGGTCCGCCTCCATATATGCGGATCCCTGACTGTTGAGGCATTTGGCGCGCAAGCTCCAATTGTCTTATTTTTTTATTAACATTATGTATTATTGACAATATGAGTTATTTATTCACATCCGAATCAGTTTCTGAAGGCCATCCCGATAAAGTGGCTGATCAGATCTCAGACGCGCTTCTCGATGAATTTCTGGTGCGCGATCCCAAAAGCCATACAGGTATAGAGACTCTTGTCACTACCGGACAGGTGGTTATCGCAGGGGAGGTTTCCTCAGACGCTTACATTGACATCCATTCTGTTGTACGCAATGTCATTGATAATATCGGCTACAACCGTGGTGCTTACCGTTTTGACTGCGACAGCTGTGGCATCCTTTCCGCTATCCACGAGCAAAGCCCCGACATCGCTCAAGGTGTTAACCGCGAAGTAGAAGAGCATCAAGGTGCCGGCGACCAGGGAATGATGTTTGGCTATGCCGTAAATGAAACCGCTAACTTCATGCCTCTTACCATCGACCTCGCTCACATGTTTATGCAGGAACTCGCCGAGATCCGTCGTGAAGGTAAGGAAATGACTTATTATCGTAAAGGTAAACTAGTGTCTTATCTTCGTCCTGATTCCAAAAGCCAGGTGACTGTGGAATACGATGACAATGGCACTCCTCTTCATGTCAACACTATTGTGATTTCCACTCAACATGATGAGTTTATAGAGCCTCTCGAAGATACCCCTGAAGCAAAAAAGGTGGCTGAGAATAAAATGCTGGAAGTCATACGCAGAGATGTACGCAATGTCCTTATCCCGCGTGTCCTCGCAAAGCTTCCGGAAAAAACTCGAGCATTGTTCGACGACCGATATATTCTGCATGTCAATCCGACAGGTAAATTTGTTTTAGGCGGACCTCACGCCGATGCCGGACTCACTGGCAGAAAGATCATAGTCGATACATATGGAGGCAGGGGTGCTCATGGCGGAGGCGCTTTCTCCGGAAAAGATCCATCCAAGGTCGACCGTTCGGCTGCGTATGCTTGTCGTCACATTGCCAAGAATCTCGTGGCTGCGGGTGTGGCTGATGAAGTTCTCGTTCAAGTGGCTTATGCTATTGGAGAAGCGAGTCCTGTAAGTTTCTGCATCAACACTTTTGGTCGTTCCAATGTCAACATGACAGATGCTCAAATTGCCGATGTGGTAAAAGGTCTTTTCGATTTGCGTCCTCTTGCCATTGAAAAGCGTTTCGGACTTCGCGAACCAATCTATCTCGAAACTGCTGCCTATGGCCATATGGGTCGTACTCCTCAAAAGGTAAAGAAGGTATTCAAATCTGGTTACGATGCAGAGCCAATCGAGCGAGAAGTAGAACTATTCTCTTGGGAAAAATTGGATTCGGTCCCTGCTATCCGTCAAGCCTTTTCTTTGGATGTATAAGCGTTGAGTCTTAGATCCGAAAATATACCCGATCCTCATCACTGTGTTGAAGACAAAGTCTGAAAAAATCCCGAGTCAGTATGACTCGGGATTTTTTCTTATATAGAATTAGTAGTTAGTCTCACTCGTTTACGAAAACAAGATATTCTCCTGCTTCCAGAGACATCGGTTGCTCAGCCGCCTCTCCTCGGAAATAATCCTTCATCCCCGACAGGTCGGGCTTGCTTCCTGTCAGTTCGACTGCTTTTTCCTCATTGCCAAGATTCACCATAGTCACTACCTTCGAGCCGTCCTTCTCTCGTGAAAAAATCAGCAAGTCAGGACTCGTAGTAGCATACTTCACAATCTCTCCCCCTTCCGTTCCTGCTGCTAACGCCGCTTGACCATGTTTTAACGCATTCAACTTCTGATAAAATTCAAAATACTCATTGCGAGGGTCCCATTCCGGTGCTTTATCCTTTTCAAAAAACTCAAAAGCGCGGTTCATGCCGGTTTCTTGGCCTGTATAAATCATCGGCATCCCGGGGAGTGTATAAGAAAGAACAGCAAAAGCATTTGTGAGATTACCAAGTCGGTCAAACTCTGTGCCCTCCCATGAATTTAGGTCATGGTTAGTCACCATATTCATCAGATAAGTATCCTTAGGGTAATCATCAGCCTGTTGGGCAAGCAGAGCATAGATATCTGCAGCATGTTTCTCCGGGAATTTCTTCATTTTCCCTTCTTTATCCTTGAAACTGTATTGTCCTGACGTCGCAGAAATCTCGCTGAAGAGATCCTTCATCGGCCAGTTATAGCCCATGTCAAAACCATTCTTCTGCAACTCGGGTTTACTTGCCTCTGCGAGCATGAATACGTCTGCCTTTGCAGCCTCAAGTTGTGGACGAGCCTCATCCCAAAAATCGGTAGGAACTTCTCCCGCCACATCACAACGGAAACCATCGACTCCCACTTCTGTCAGCCAGAACTTCATAGCGTCAATCATCCCCTTGCGCATCTCAGGATTGGAATAATCAAATACATATACATCGGTCCAATCATACACACCCTTCATATTGCCAAGGGAATCCTTCTCATACCAATCCGGATGTTCCGTAACCCACTTGTTATCGCGTCCCGAATGGTTAGGCACCCAGTCAAGGATAACCTTCATCCCTTTATCATGAGCATCCTTCACCATCGCCTTAAACTCATCGAGCGTACCGAATTCAGGGTTGAAGGCAGTATAATCTTCCACAGAATAATAACTGCCGAGCGTACCCTTTCGATCCTGTTTGCTGATAGGGTGAATAGGCATCATCCAGAGGATATCAACACCAAGATCCTTCAGACGTGGAAGTTCCTTCTGGAATGAAGTCACCTTCCCGTCATCACTATATTGACGCAGATTCACCTCATAGATCACAGCATTGCGGCTCCAATCCGGATGCTTCACATTAGTATAGGTAGAATCTCGTTCCTCACCATCAGCATTGTTTGCTGTTCCCTTTCCGCCGCAAGCAGAAAGGATAAGTGCGCCTATCATCCCAAGCGCCGGCAAAATCCTTTTCATATCTCAAATTTTAAGGTTACATTTCAACCGCAAATTTAATACATTTCCCCCTCCCCACCAAATCCAATCCAAATAAATCCGCCACTCCAGGTCAAACTAAGTAGTAAGCATGATCTTCATACCTCTCCGCGCGTGTGAGGGTAATATAAATTGATCATCTGTCATTGATAATTGATCATTGAAAAAGCATCCTACAGAATCAATAAAATAAGAAAAGAAATGGCACTCTCTTCCGAAGAG
>CAMWQF010000211.1 GCA_947176285.1 uncultured Porphyromonadaceae bacterium | reverse complement strand
AAAATGCAGCTTTCTAAATAAAAAATTCGGACTGCATTTTGTCAGTCCGAATTATAATTAAGTATAAGAAAGCAAAAGATTCATTGTCTGTAAAGAATTGTTGCACTCCGTGGAGAAACTTTCACGCTTCCTTTGAATGATCCAAGACCTTCTTCAAGATTGATTTTCCCTTCTTTGACCACTGCGTTCCACATGTTTCCCTTTGGCAGTTTTATGGTCTGTTCTTCATCGCTCCCATTGAAAATTACTTTTATGTCTTTCCATGTGTCGCCATTGGCATTGCCTTTCAATGTGTAGGATATTAGATTTGGAATTTTCTCAGAGTCGATATTGTCAAATTTTAGATGCTTGGCTATTTGCTCTGCCGAAGTCATTCTGAATGCCGGGTGTGCCTTGCGTAATGCTATCAATCCTTTGTAATAGTCCATCTGGTCGCGGTTCAAGGCTTTCAAATGCCAGTCAATGGCGTTGATGGAATCTGGGCTTTTGTAAGAATTATGCACCCCTTTTTTATCTCTGAAAATCTCTTCGCCGGCAAACATAAATGGAGTTCCCTGCGAAGTAAATACTATCGTCTGTGCAAGTTTGGCTGCAGCCATACGCTCCTCATCAGATGCGTTAGGCATTGACTTGCGGAGTTTGTCGGTCAGTGTCAAGTCGTCATGGCAACTTACATAGTTCACTATCATTTCAGGCGAGCTCGCATAAGGAAATTTTGAATTGTTGCCCTTGGAATAATCCACTTGCGGATGAGCCGTTGCTGCTACGATGCCGATTTTCACCGTCTCTTCATTGCCGGGTTTCCCCGTCGCAAATCCTCTGTCTTCTGCATTTGAATAATGCCCCTTCACGGCATCGCGCAAATCATCTGAAAATACAGCAATATCAGTCATCTTTGCCACATTCTCTTTCAGCGCACGTTGCTCTGCTGGCAGTGGAGAGTCTCCGGCTGTCCATCCTTCTCCGTAGACAAAGATCGATGGATTTATTTTCTTTAGATCTGCTGCCACTTGATTCATGGTTTCGATATCGTGGATAGCCATAAGGTCGAATCGGAAACCATCGATATGATATTCATCCGCCCAATATTTCACCGAATTAATTATGTAGTCGCGCATCTGCTGCTGGTCGGATGCCGTTTCATTTCCGCATCCCGAAGCATCGGAATATCTTCCGTCGTCCCAATGTCGGTGATAATATCCCGGAGCTGTTAATTCGAAGTTTGATCCATCGTTTTCTGCGGTATGGTTATAGACTACATCCATTATTACTCCTATCCCTGCATCATGCAGAGCCTTCACCATCTCTTTCATCTCCTTTATTCTGGTCTCAGGATTCGAGGGGTTGGTTGAGTAGCTCCCTTCTGGGGCATTGTAGTTTTGTGGGTCATACCCCCAGTTGTACGTATTGTCCTGAAGGTTGGTCTCATCAACTGAATTATAGTCATAGCTTGGCAATATATGCACGTGTGTCACGCCGAGTTCCTTAAGGTGGTCTATTCCCGTCATTTCTCCATCAGGCGACGTGGTGCCGGTTTCGGTCAGAGCCAAAAACTTTCCCTTATTGGCGATTCCGGACGACGGCGACATGGAGAAATCGCGATGATGCATCTCATATACGATCACATCCGTGAAATTATCCACCTTCGGGCCCTTGTCAGCAGCCCATCCTTCGGGATTAGTATTAGCGAGATTGATGATGGCTGCCCGTTTGCCGTTTGCTCCAACGGCTTTCGCCCAAACTCCGGGCGTTTCGGAAAGCCATTTGCCATCATGTTTCATCTGAAATGTGTAATATTTCCCATATAGTTGATCTTTAACACTGGCAGTCCAAGTTCCGTTTTCTGGATGGAAAGTCATGGGCAGGCTTTCGTAAGGTTTGCCGTTAAGTCCGGTATTATAAAGGTTGAGTTTCACCTCTTGTGCTTTAGGACTCCAGAGTCGGAAGTGGGTTCCATCTTTATCTACCGTCAGTTCAAGATCCTCTCCATTGTAAGTCGGGTATTCTGCAAATTGCTTGTCATAATTGCTTCGAGCCGATGCTGAAGGGCACAGAGTGCCTATTCCGGTCATAAGAAGAGCAGCCGATAGTATGCTCATTGTCTTTCTCATATCAAGTTTTTTTCGTATTAGATCGTTAATTATTGTTCAAAATGCTTTTCGATACTTGTCTGATTCCCCTGCTTCCACTTCCTCTAAGATATTAAGGTAAGATGCATATCTTGATTCTGCTATAAGATGGTTGGCAACCGCTTCTTTCACTGCGCATCCCGGTTCATTCGTATGTCGGCAATCCCCGTATTTGCAGTCGTGGGAAGCCTTGAAAATTTCAGGGAAGAAATGCCCCGTATCCTCTATTGTGAAGTCAATGGTTCCGAAACTCCTCACTCCCGGAATGTCAATTATCTCCCCGCCATATGGAAGATCAAGCATCTCTGAAAAAGTGGTGGTGTGTGTGCCTGTATGGTAAAGTTCAGAAATCTCTCCGGTGCGCAGGTTGAGTCCCGGTATCAATGAATTGATTAGCGATGACTTTCCGACCCCGCTGTTGCCGGCTAAAAGCGAAATATTCTCAGCGGTCTCTTCACGCAGGGCATCCAGACCAAATCCTGTAGCGGCTGACACTATCAGTGTCTTATACCCTATGGAATCATAAAGATACTTCATGGCATTCCCAAGTTCACGATCTTCGTCATCCCACATGTCGCATTTGTTAAGTATCAGTTCGGCTGGTATTCTATAGGCTTCTGCTGTAGCTAAAAAACGGTCAATGAATGTCAGCGGAACTTCTGGGTCTTTAAGCGTCACTACCAGCAAAGCCTTGTCAATATTTGCTGCAAGAATATGCGATTCTTTCGACAGGTTGGAAGCCTTTCTGATGATGTAGTTGTGGCGTGGCATTATTTCTGTGATATACCACACATCGTCCGTAGCCCTCACTGCCTTGACATGGTCGCCCACTGCCACTGGGTTTGTAGTGCGGATCCCCTTAATGCGGAAATTCCCTTTTACGCGGCAGTTCACTGTTGTTCCGTCATTCAGCCTGACATCGTAGGCACTCCCGGTGTTTTTCACCACGAGTCCCTCTCTTGTTTCAGCTGTCAATGTCACTTTCTGTTTCTTTTCTTTTTTTGCCATACATTCTTATAACAATTCAGACCCGAAAAAAATAAAAATCGGGCAGAAATAATTCCGTCCGATTTTTAAAGTTTGAAGTCCGCAAATTTTTACTTCTCTTTTTTTACGAAGCGTTCTTTGATACGGGCCTTCTTGCCGGTAAGGTTGCGCAGATAATAAAGTTTTGCACGGCGCACTTTACCATACTTGTTCACTGTGATTGATTCGATGAAGGGTGACTCAATTGGGAAGATACGCTCTACGCCGATACCGTCAGAAATCTTGCGCACTGTGAAGCGCTTTTTGTCCTGATGGCCGGAAATGCGGATCACTACGCCACGATACTGCTGGATACGTTCCTTGTTACCCTCTTTGATTCGGTATGCGACAGTCACTGTGTCGCCTGGGCCGAATGCATCAAATTCTTTTTTGGGAGTTGCGAATGCTTCCTCCACTACCTTGATTAAATCCATTGTGGTATAAAAAATTAAATTATGTTTGCAACATAACAGGTATCCTAATCTTTAGATGCCACTCTCACATCTTTCCTGTCAGCGATTGCAAATCCGGATGCAAAATTACAAAAAATTTCCGTAACTGCCAAAAAAATACTAAATTTGCACTATGAAACAGTTTCAAGACCTGTCAATCAATATCCGCGGGCGTCTTCTCGATTTCCGCCGTCCATGGATTATGGGCATTCTGAATGTTACCGATGACTCCTTTTATGAAGGTTGCCGGGACTCTTCTGATGAGGCTATATCTCGCCGTGTGCTTGCTATTCGTGATGAGGGAGCCGACTGCATCGACATCGGTGCTTGCAGCACTCGTCCGGGTGCTCACGCGGTGGATGCTGTGTTGGAATTGCAACGTCTTAAATCTGCTATCGCAATCGTGCGCAGAGAATGGCAGGATGCCGTGATTTCTGTCGATACGTTTCGTGCCGATGTGGCAAGGCATTGCGTGGAGGCTGGTGCAGATATTATCAACGATATATCAGGCGGGAGTCTTGATCCTGACATGTTTGATACAGTTGCCGAGTTGCGTGTGCCATATATCCTCACCCATATGCGTGGAAATCCGGAAACTATGGCTTCCCTTGCGCAATATGATGATGTTGTGGCTGACGTGATATCTGAACTTGCTTATAGGCTAAGAGACCTTCGCGAAAGGGGAGTGTGCGACATTATCATAGACCCCGGATTTGGATTTGCTAAAAATGTGGAGCAAAACTATACGCTCCTTGCATCTCTTGATGAGATTTGCAAGATCGGGCTTCCTGTGCTTGTAGGTATCTCGCGCAAATCAATGATATGGCGTCCGCTTGGCATATCTCCTGCCGATGCTCTCCCCGGCACGATAGCCCTAAACTCCTTCGCTCTGATGCACGGTGCATCCATCCTTAGGGTCCACGACGTAGCCCAGGCAGTCCAAGCCAGAGACACCCTCTCAATTCTCAATTCACAATTCTCAATTAAAAGATGATCTCCATCGGCATTAAAGACATTGTAGACATTCTTATAGTAGGCGCGATTCTCTACTATATATATAAAGTGATGAAAAGTTCCGGCACCATCAGCCTTTTTTATGGTGTGCTCCTGTTCATTATGATATGGGTGGTGGCTGCTGAAATTTTCGATATGAAACTTACGGGCACGATTCTCGATAAATTTATGAGCATCGGGCTTATAGTGCTCGTAATCCTTTTTCAAGATCAAATCAAGAGGTTTCTTATCGACATAGGCTCCCATGGACATCTTTCCCGGATAAAACGTATTTTCCATCACGGAGCGAAAGATTCCAATTCCTACCATGGCCTTGTAATGGCTGTGGTGTATGCATGCTTGTCGATGTCAAAATCTAAGACCGGAGCCTTGATATGCTTTCAGCGCAAAGTTCCGCTCGGAGATTATGAGAAGACCGGTGACATTATCGATGCAGACATAAATACTCGCCTTATTGAGAACATATTTTTTAAAAACTCTCCGCTCCACGATGGAGCCATGATCATTGACAGGCGTAGGATAGTTTCGGTGGGATGTATCCTCCCGGTCAGTCACGACATGAATCTTCCGAAGCATCTTGGCTTGCGTCATCGCGCAGCCTTAGGCATGAGTCAGGCTACTGATGCTCTCTGCATTGTGGTAAGTGAAGAGACAGGCAACATTTCGATGGCAAAAGATGGTGTAATGACCACCAACATCACCAGCACCGACCTCGAAAAACAACTTTCGAACATCTTCGATTAATCCCTACTCCTCCCAACCCCCTAGCTCCCTCGTCCCCTAGACACCTAGACACCTCGATCCCTCGAAACCTCGCCCCCTCCGTCTCCAATACTGCGCGAAGCGCTAATACTGAGCCATAGGCTCCGATACTGCGCGAAGCGCTAATACT
>CAMWQF010000210.1 GCA_947176285.1 uncultured Porphyromonadaceae bacterium | reverse complement strand
TGGTCATTTATGACCACAATGGAACAGTTGAAACTGCATCCGATGATCGACAAGCAATAGTAGATGTCCGCTATCTTGAAGATTCTGATGGCAAATTCAGTTGTAATTATCTTTATTGCTTAATAGAAGATCCATCCACGGGGCTTATATGGATTGGCTCTGACAATGGAGTTTTCACCTTGAATCCTAAAGATGCTTTTGACAACTCTAATCGAGTGTCTCGCATTAAGGTAAGCCGCAACGACGGCACTTCCCTTGCCGACTATCTTCTCTCCGGCATTGGCGTTAATGACATTGCGATTGACGGATTAGGGAGAAAATGGTTCTCTCTTTCAGGAGGTGGATTAGTATGTACATCACCTGATGGTAAGACTATACTTCAGCAACTGACTAGCGACAACTCAATGCTTCCCTCAGATTTGGTCTACGCATCTTGTTATAATCCGGACAATAACTCTATGATGGTAGCTACATCTTCCGGCCTCTGCGAATATTATCTAAATGGCCAGTCAACAGAATCGGGGGCTGCCACTGCAAGGGCATATCCAAACCCTGTAAGGCATGATTATTATGGTTGGGTCACAATCGATGGCCTTGAAGAAGACTGTATAGTAAAAATTGTCGATTCTGCGGGAAATATTATCCGTGAACTGGGACCTGCTTCTTCGGGAAAGGTTCAGTGGGATGTCTGCGGAATGGATCTCAATAGAGTGCCAAGCGGAGTATATTTTGTGCTTGCTTCATCAGGACCTAATGGGGGATCTTATTCGGAGGCTACCAAAATTCTTGTGATTAACCGATAGAAAGGACTCTTAAACTTTCATCATATCAAATGGGAAAGAATAAATTGCAGAAATTCTCCGATATGGAGAAATTCGGATGTGTGCTACAATATCCGAGACACATACTTATAAATGAAGGGTTTCCTTACAAAGGGAAGTGGAACAATGAATTTTTCTCGCGCCCCAACCCAATTACTCTAGAACTTGGTTGTGGAAAAGGAGAATACACCGTTGGGCTTGCAGAGTCTAATCCTGACCGCAACTATATAGGTGTAGATATAAAGGGTGCAAGAATGTGGAAAGGTGCTAAAAGCGT
Source organism: uncultured Porphyromonadaceae bacterium (assembly GCA_947176285.1). Lineage (GTDB taxonomy): Bacteria > Bacteroidota > Bacteroidia > Bacteroidales > Muribaculaceae > Lepagella. The sequence goes on along the minus strand of CAMWQF010000210.1, from coordinate 4,426 downwards.
AGAAGAAAAAGGAATGGATAACGCTGCTTTTTTGCGTACCGAGATTGAACAGATTTCAGAGTTTTTCTCACCGGATGAAGTGGACGAAATCTGGATAACATTTCCCGATCCACAGATGCAGAAAGCAAGGAAAAGACTTACTTCATCCCGTTTCCTTTCCAACTATCGCAAATTCTTGCGTTCCGGAGGTGTGGTAAATCTCAAGACAGACTCCCCTTTCTTATATGAGTATACAAAGCGTCTTGTTGAATTAAACAGATTCGAAGTAGTGGCAAATACCAGCGACTTATATGGAAGCGGGCTTGCAGATCCTGTGACATCAATCAAGACCTTTTATGAGCAGCAATGGCTATCTCGCGGAAAGACAATAAAACTCATTTCGTTTCGTATCGGTGATGGTGAAATAAAGGAACCCGATTGCAGTGATCTTGAAAAGGATGACTATCACAGCGAATTTGGACGTCACTCCAACAATATGAATTAAAATAAAAAAGAAATGGCAATATACCCAAAATTGATACTTGACGCTTTGACAAATGTCAAGTATCCCGGCAACGGGAAAAATATAGTGGAACTCGGAATGATCGAAGATGATATCCGGATCGATGGAAATAAAGTGTCTTTCTCTATTATATTCGATCGTCCTACAGATCCTTTTATTAAATCTGTTGTGCGGGCTGCTGAAGCTACACTTCCGGTTTTCGCAGATCCTGACATAGACGTGAAGGGAAGGATTGCAGTGAAGTATCGTCAGACGGAGGCTCCTAAACCTGAAACTCCGCTTCCGGGTGTCAAAAATATCATAGGAATAAGTTCAGGTAAGGGTGGAGTTGGAAAATCCACTGTTTCCGCAAATCTGGCTATCGCATTAGCAGCTAAAGGCTACAAAGTCGGGCTCCTTGATGCGGATATTTTTGGCCCATCCATGCCAAAGATGTTTGGCGTTGAGGATGCAAAACTATATATGGTGACTCAAGAAGGTAAAGATTGGATCGACCCGGTCGAAAAATTCGGTGTCAAGATGCTCAGTATAGGTTTTGTGGTAGACAAAGATAGTCCCGTGCTGTGGCGTGGTGGAATGGCTTCCAACGCTCTTAAACAACTTATAACTGAAGCATGGTGGGGTGATCTTGACTATTTCCTTATTGATATGCCTCCCGGTACAAGCGATATTCATCTTACTCTTGTTCAGACACTTCCAATTACAGGAGTCATTGTTGTCAGCACTCCACAGGAAGTTGCACTTGCAGATGCGCGCAAGGGAATCGGAATGTTCAGAAGCGATAAGGTAAACGTGCCCATTCTTGGCCTTGTTGAGAATATGGCTTGGTTCACTCCCGCTCCTCATCCGGATGAAAAATATTATATATTTGGCAATGGAGGAGCCGCTAGACTTGCGGAGACTATGCAAGTGCCTTTGTTAGCCCAAATTCCTTTAGTGGCTGACATCTGTGAAATGGCAGACACAGGGCATCCAACGGCTACGGAGTGTACAGGAGGAGATATCTCCGAGAATCCTGAGGCAAAAGCATTCTCTGATCTCGCTGATAGGGTAGTGGAAGAATGTGACAGGCGAAATCGAGAACTCCCACCTACTAAGGCTGTGCAAACCCACTGATTATAATTTGCCCTAATTGGTCATACTAAATCATGATAAATCAAGTCATATCAAGATAAATCATGATAGTTTAAGATAATTAATGATAATTCAGTTAAATCTTTAATAAATATCTAAATAACCGTGTCAACAGCACAAGCAGAAAACACTCGTAAGGTGACTACAAGCCGTCTTACCGAGATGAAACATCGCGGCGAGAAAATCTCTATGCTCACCGCTTATGATTATACATCAGCCAAATTGGTAGATGAAGCCGGAATGGATGTGATACTTGTTGGTGATTCAGCATCCAATGTGATGGCTGGAAATATGACGACATTGCCTATCACTCTTGATCAGATGATATATCATGCTAAATCCGTGATGAAAGCGGTGAAAAGGGCATTGGTGGTTGTCGATTTGCCGTTTGGTACATATCAGGGTAACTCTAAGGAGGCTCTTGCTTCAGCTATTCGGGTGATGAAAGAGAGCCATGCAGAAGCACTCAAACTTGAAGGTGGAGCAGAGATAGCCGAGTCGATTCAGCGTATTCTATGTGCTGGAATCCCGGTAATGGGGCATCTCGGTCTAACCCCACAGAGTATCAACAAGTTTGGTACTTATAGTGTACGCGCTAAAGAAGAAGCTGAGGCTAAGAAATTGCTTGAAGATGCAAAACTCCTTGAAGAAATTGGATGCTTCGCTGTTGTGCTCGAGAAGATCCCGGCTAAACTAGCGGAGCGCGTGGCTAAGGAACTCACTATCCCTGTCATCGGTATAGGAGCAGGTGGAGGAGTAGACGGACAGGTGCTCGTTATGCATGATATGCTTGGCATGACGATGGGTTTTTCCCCTCGTTTCCTGCGTCGATATGCTAATGTTGGCGAAATTATGACAGATGCTTTCCGTCACTATATCAACGACGTAAAGACCGGTGATTTTCCTAACGAGAAAGAACAATACTGATCATTTAGGGGGGTTTGGCTACGTTTTAGATATGTACCAACTGCCCTTTATTTGTCTTTAATCTCCTTTTCTTAATACAAAGTTTATCATGACAATTCGGAAAGCAACACAAGCAGACACCGAATATATAGCAAAAACTGTCTTGACTGCTCTGGATATGGACACATCTGATTTGGAGTGGGTAAAGGCATCATGTGCCGACCCTCGGTCGATGTATTCATGGAATAAATCACTGATAGCGGAAGAAAACGGCAAACCTATAGGTTGTATCATTTCATATTCCGGAGATGACTATCAGGCTCTACGTGAGTATACTTGGAGCCGTCTTTGGAAAGGTGTGGATCCTACCACTATCAGACAATCGGCTATCGAAACTTATCCTGGGGAGTATTATCTCGATTCACTTGCCGTTGAACCGGAATATAGAGGCAACGGGCTTGGGAAAAAACTCATGCAATCTGCTATTGAGTATGGAAAGGAACTTGGATATGATAAATGTGCATTGTTGGTAGCTGTTGAAAAGCCTCGACTAAAGGAATATTACGCCTCCTTAGGATTTGAAGAGGCAAACGATGTCAACTTCTTTGGTCACCGATACAAGAGAATGGTTAAAAATAATTAAGACCGCTTCTTGCTAACGAAATGTGTAGCCAAAGCCAAGCATTAGGTTATTTTGTTTTTGGAAATTAAGAAGTTGATAGCCTATATTAAGAAAGAAATGCTTAGAAATGCGCACTTTGAGATTAGCAAGTTCATAGGTAGCTCTTGTTTCTTCTGGTCCTATGACATTATATCCAATTCCTACATTGACTGAAAAAATGGGCATTACCAATTCCGCTCTTCCGGATATACCCAAACATACCTGATCAAAGACTCCTGGACGATAAAAAAGGATATCATCGGCTGTGTTACCTGAAGCATAATGACGCTTCAAGTCGGTGCTTTCATCCCATTGCACATCGACAGAAGCTCCTGCCCGGAAAATATTTGAAATCTTATACATAGGGGCTATATCCATTCCTATCACACCGAAATGACCGTTTAAAAGAATTGGTTCTTCTCCTCCTCGGTATACTCGCTTTCTCCAAGCTCCGTATAAGGTCACATCAAATCCCCAACTCCTTTTAAATTTTACAGAATCATTCCTGAAATTTTGAGAGTTATCTGAATGCTTATGGGGCTGTCCAATCGATTTGCTTACACCGACCTTAATGCCGGCTAAATTCACCCCGGGATTAGGAAAAGATGTATTGCCGTTTGAAAAATGAGTTAGATCAATGCCTGCAGAGAGGGCATATTCATCATTGATTTTCCATTGTATGCCGGTTCCAAGATTTATGTATGCATTGACATTGGAGCCAACCACGAGATTGGAATAAGCAGTATATCCATCACATCTTTTCCATCCGAATGAAGCCCCGAAATTCCATTCGTAATATAAAGATAGCCTATTTGAAAATCTAAAGATCGGAGCTCCTTGAAATGCATATATCGAAATTGGAGTGCCAATCCCTTTGCTATTGCCTAAAAAATTGACTGATGCTCCAAGTCCTTGCCATGAGGCAGGGAAGTAACGCCCATAAGGAGACAATGGAGAAAACGTAAATCCATATTTCAAATGCAACGACGTGGCAAAAGTTGTTTTTTTAGCATTCGCAGCGTCAACCATACTCTTTAGAATGTCATCATGATATGATGAGAAAGCATAGGAAGGACGCACATCGAGTCCCAAATACTGCCGCCAGCCTATGGAATCGGATGCAGATGCGGAAATACATACCGCAATCATAAACATTATTATAAGAATCTTCCTTCTCATATCCTTGCCAAAGTTAATAAAAAATTAACAGATATACATAATAT
>CAMWQF010000209.1 GCA_947176285.1 uncultured Porphyromonadaceae bacterium | reverse complement strand
TAACAGAATATTAACCTAAAATTTAACAACTAACATCTAATTATGAACAACCGCAAGGAAAGTTCAGGATTCGCGACAACATGTCGCAGGATTCTGTTTGTGGCTCTCATGGCAGTGATGTCGATCGCTGCATATGCTCAGGGCAAGACGGTGTCAGGTAAGGTGCTTGATTCAAACGGAGATCCTATGATTGGGGTGACCGTCATAGTCAAAGGCACATCCAATGGCACAGCAACTGACTTCGACGGAGTCTACCGTCTGAACAATTTGAATAACAATTCAGTGCTCGTATTCAGTTATGTAGGCTGTGTATCCCAGGAAGCCAAAGTAGGCGACCGCACAGTAATTGACGTAGTGATGAAAGATGATTCTGAATTGCTCGAAGACCTCATTGTAGTTGGTTATGGTACTCAGAAGAAGAGCGACGTCACAGGTGCTCTTACTCGCGTAGATTCAGAAACCCTTAACTCTCGTCCGGTTGCTAATGCGCTCGAAGCACTTCAGGGAAAGGCTGCCGGTGTGGACATCACAACTAACCAGCGTCCCGGTGAAATGGGATCTATCCGTATACGCGGTAATCGTTCTATTTCAGCATCGAAAGACCCTCTTTATGTAGTAGATGGAGTTCCTTTGCAGTCAGGCGGTATTGAGGCTATCAACCCACGCGACATTGAGGCTATTGACATCCTTAAGGATGCTTCTGCTACTGCCATCTATGGTTCACGCGGTGCAAACGGTGTTGTAATCATCACAACTAAAGGTGGCAAGCCGGGTAATTTCAGCCTTAACTATTCAGGTAGCGTGACAACCTCTACAATTGTAGACAAGTCGCCGTCTATGACAGCAGCGGAATTCATCAACTTCCGTCGTTGGGCAGCATATAACCTTGACCCAAATACATACGCTCATCCTAACAGCCCGACACAGGCAAATGATATGTTGATCTTCGATTCACCTCTCGATGGTCAGACTTCACGTGACAACGTGTTGCGCGGATGGGCAGGCGGCACATGGAATCCGGATGCAGTGATAGATTATGATTGGACAGATCTTTACACTCGCACAGGCGTAACTCAGGAGCATACTCTTTCTGCATCAGGCGGTACTGAAAAGATGAATGCATATGCTTCTTTCGGATATCTTGACAATCAGGGTACTCAGAAGGGCCAGTGGTATAAGCGCTACACCGGTAAGGTGACAGCAAGCATCACACCGGTGAAATGGATGCAGATTGATGCAAGCCTCAATGCTTCTTACGGCGATCAGGATTATGGTTTGTCTGGCACTTATGCCCGTTCAAATTCAGTTCCTAATTCAATCTACGGCCTAGCAAAGACTTTCTATCGTTTTGCTCCTATGTATGACTCTAATGGAGAAGTCATACTTTTCCCTGGCGGAGAAAATGCTCAGTATACAATCGTAGGAGAACTTGATCATCAGACTTACCGTCGCAAGACTTTCCGAGTACTCGGTAACTTTGCCGCTACTGTTAAGTTTGGCGAAATCTGGAAGCCACTCGAAGGCCTTACCTATAAAATATCAATAGGTCCGGACTACCGTCAGTATCGCGCAGGTGCATTTATCGATGGCATGTCGTCATATAGAATCACTTCTCAAGGCGAACCCGGTCAGAATACAGCATCGCTCGAAAATCAGCAGAAATTCTCCTGGACTCTTGACAACCTTATCAACTACAATCGCACATTTGCAGAAAAGCATAATGTGGGAGTTACATTGCTGCAGACTGCATCTAAGTACACTTATGAGAACTCTAAGATGAATATCAATAACATTCCGAAGGATTCTTATTTGTGGAATAATATGGGGGCTGCCTCGATCACTGATACCGCTAACAAGGCTGGTATGGGTTCAGGTCTGACAGAGACTTCAATGGAATCGTATATGATTCGTGTTAACTATGGCTTCGACAATCGCTACCTCTTGACTGCATCAGGACGTTGGGATGGTGCTTCACAACTTGCACCGGGTCACAAGTGGGATTTCTTCCCATCTATGGCACTTGCATGGCGTATCGACCAGGAAAGTTTCATGAATCCTTTATATTGGCTCAATAACCTTAAACTTCGTCTTGGTGTAGGTGTGACAGGTAATGCTGCCGTAGCAGCATATGCTACCAAGGGCTCAATTTCTCAGATGTTCTTGCCATTTGGTGACGGTTCAACACCCGCATATTCAACCACAGAAGGCTACTATAATATTGCAAATCCGCTTGCCAACCTTGATCTTGGATGGGAAAAGACAACCCAGTGGAACCTTGGTCTTGACTTCGGATTCCTCAATAATAGAATTGGTGGCGCCCTTGAATTTTATTGGTCAAAGACCAATGATCTATTGCTTGAGATGAATTTGCCTTCACCTACAGGATATGTCAAGACATGGGGAAATGTGGGTAAGACATCCAACCATGGTATTGAGGTAACAATCAATGCCTTCCCGGTAATTGCAGGCGACTTCCAGTGGGAGACTAACTTGAATATGGCATATCAAAAGGATCAGATTGTAGAACTTGCCAATGGTAAGGAAGATGATGTTGCGATGAAATGGTTCATTGGACATGAAATCGGCGTTCTTTATGGATATGAGAACGAGGGACTATGGCAAGATACACCGGAGGACCAGGCAGAAATGGCTAAGTGGAACGCCAATGGATATAACTTCACACCGGGTAATGTTCGTCCGAAAGAACAGAACGTCAATTATAAGATGGAAGACGATGACCGCGTTGTGATTGGTAATACAACCCCTCGTTGGACCCTTGGCTGGAGCCATAATTTCTCTTGGAAGGGAATAGAACTTGGTTTCCAGATTATCGGACGCCTTGGCTACAAGGTTGATGTTATGGCACAGCCCATGACTGCTCACGCAAATCAGGATAAGGTAGACTACTGGACTCCGGAGAACACCGGTGCATATTATCAGAAGCCTATCCTTGGCCAGGCATCAGCAGGAGCAACTGACCCATTTGCCGGACTTCTTGGATTCCGCAATGGCGGATATATCATGATGCGTGACATCTCGCTTGGCTATAATTTCCCGAAGGAACTTATCTCCAAGGCAACTTTCAAGACTGCGAGAATCTATGCACAGTGCCTCAATCCGTTCAGTTTCTATCAGGCTGTAAAGGGATATGATCTTGATGCTAATGCCACTTACTACAACAGAGGCTTTACATTCGGTCTTGAACTTGGCTTCTAATTACAAAACTAATAAATATACTTAGATAATAATGAAACTAAATAAATATCTTGTAGGTGTTGCAATGGCAGGAGCGTTGGTAGGTATGCCATCCTGTGCTGAAAGTTTCCTTGAAGAAGTGCAGACCACAGCCTACGACACAGACTATTTCAACACCCCAGAAGGTCTGGAACAGTTGACCATCTCCCTGTATGGAAATATACGCTGGCATTTCGGATATGAATGGGCTTACGGTATTACTCTATATGGTACCGATGAGTTTACAATGGGCAATGACAACACTTCAGAACCCTGGAATACCTATAATAACAATCTCAGTCCTCTGAACTATACAAAGGAGGTAGGTGCGCCAAATGGCAACTGTCCCCCGGTAGATGCTCTTTGGAATCAGATGTATTATGGTATTGCCACTTGCAATACAATCATTTCAAAAGCAGACAAAGTGTTGAGCGATGAGGCTACAAAGAAGTGGTGTCTTGCTACGGCTTACTTCTTAAGAGGCTATAACTACTATCGCCTTACAGCGCAGTATGGACATTGCGCTATCCAGACAGACGCTATTGAGGGAGTGGTGCGTAATTATGCAGATGCTACTCCGGAAGAGTGCTGGGAGCAGTCGATAAGTGACCTTAGAAAAGCATATGAACTTTTTGACGGTGAAGATGAACGTTTTGGTAAAGGTGTGACTTGGAATAAGTCAACTGCGGCTCATTGGCTGGCAAAAGCACTTCTTTTCCGCGTTTCAGAACGTAATGATTCATGGAATGAGAAATATAAGTCTGCTGATATTGAAGAGGCTATAAAGATGTGTGACTACGCTATCGCTCAGCATCCACTTGTTGATAACTACAGTGATCTTTTCGCTAACTATACTGGAGTTAACTGTCCGATAGAATCTTCAAGTGAGATTATTATGGCTTCTCCTTCAAACTCGCAGAGCAACACTAAAGGTCGTTATGGGAATCGTTCGGACACATATTTCCATAGCCAATTCTCCAACTATGGTGGAGGTTGGGTTGCACGTGGATTTGTGACCGGTGGTAAGGACTTCCAGCGTTGTGTTCCGACTGAATATACTTATGGTATCTTTGATCACGTAGCGGATGCTCGTATGTGGAAGACATTCCGCACTGTGATGGGTGCTAATGCAGACAAGAACGTTGCTGTTCAGCCTCAGCAGATTGCACTTGGAGATCCTGCAATTGTCTTCATTCTTAATAAGAAGAATGACAATACATACGATAAGTTCCAGTTTGGATGTCCTGCGATGGTTGAATATGAAGATGATGTGATAAAAGATTCACTTAAGGTATATGATCCGGCAAATTATAAATATTATCCGAATTTCACTGATGATGCCGGACGTCTTCCTGCATGGCATAAAGGAGAAAGCACTCCAACAGAAGGACATTTCACTGATAAGAAAGGTCAGTGGGTTCCTGTTGCAGGTATTCTTTATCAAAATGGCGAATGGGTACGCGATAATTTCAAGAGCCTCCCACGATGCAACATGTACGCTCATATCAATAAGACAACTTCCGGCAACTTAGGTGCGGACAATTCAGACGAAAGTTATCGCGATGTCACAATGTCTCGCTCCGGTGAAACTTATCTGATGCGTGCGGAACTTAAGGTGCGTAAGGGTGACTATGCAGGTGCAATGGAAGATATCAATGTAATCCGTAAGCGTGCAAGTTGGAAAGCCGGAGAGAACCGTTCATATTATACCGACGGATCAGAGGCTGCACGTACTCAGGCAGGTGCTAATGTCGAGAAACTAGACCAGACTCTTCTTAACATAAACACTTATTATCTGTCAAATCCGGAACTTGAGTGGACTACTGCAGCATCAGATCTTCAACTTACTACATTCCCTGCTAATCTTCCTGCAGAGGATGAGGCTGTTCTTTCTGCTCTTGGTGTAAGCGGAAACTATGAAAGAGCACTCCACTTCATCTTGAACGAACGCACTCGCGAACTTCTTGGAGAATGGCAGCGTTGGGAGACTCTTAGCCGAACTAACACTCTTATACTGCGCGCTAAGGCTTATAATCCGGATGCTACAAACATTCAGGCTGGTAAGAGCGAACTTCGCCCGATACCTCAGACATTTATTGACCAACTTAAGAACGCTGATGGATCGAATCTCAGTGATTCTGAGAAAAAGGCTTGGCAGAACCCCGGATATTAATTGAGGATAATTATATCTGTATATATAAAGCGCGGCTTATTCGAGTCGCGCTTTATTTTTTTTATGTATTTTAACATGCTATAACAATTGTTTTAGAAAAAAGTTTTAAAAAATATCAGAAATTTT
>CAMWQF010000208.1 GCA_947176285.1 uncultured Porphyromonadaceae bacterium | reverse complement strand
TTTATATATCCAAAGTTTTTTCGGTTGATTCCTCCCAATATTATTCTCCGGGGAAAACCGTATCAAAACAAATTTTAACAACATAATTTTAATGATTACAAATTTTTAGCATATTATTGCTAAGTATTATTTTTTTTTGTAATTTTGCGTTTTTAAATAAAGAGTAATGGAAAAGCCAAAATTAAGTATTATTGTACCTGTCTATAACATGGAGAAATATCTCAGACAATGTCTGGACTCTATCAAGGATCAAACTTTTAAAGACTGGGAATGTATTCTTGTAGATGATGGAAGTAAAGATTCATCTCCGGAAATATGCGATGAATATGCTTCTAAAGACCCACGATTTAAAGTTATACATAAGATAAACGGTGGGTTATCAAGCGCACGTAATGCTGGACTTAAAGAATGTAAAGGTGATTTAATTGGTTTTGTAGACTCTGATGATTGGATAGAGCCTCAGATGTATCAGATACTTTATAATCTTATTGTTGATTATGATGCTGATTTGGCTTTAATTGGCTTTATAAAAGAATTTAAAGGAAAGCATTCCACTAAGCATCTGACAAATAAGACAAAAGTTCTAACAAGAGAAGAAGCGATACGTGAAATTGGTTTTGACCGTATTCCAAATTATGTATGGAATAAACTACAGAAAAGAAGTATCATAACATGTGATTTCCCAATAGGAAGAAATTTTGAAGATATTTATGTGTATGGTGAATGGCTTAAAAATGTAAGAAGTATAGTCATTGACCCAACTCCAATGTATCATTATCGTATGAGAAAAGGAAGTATTATACATTCGGATGTTGCAAAGAATAGGTATGATTATTTTCAATCTTGTATCGATAGAATGAACATGATAGAAAGTTCTATAAATGAGAACTATGATACAGTTAGTAGAAATGTTTATATGAATAAGTCCGCGGTTGGGGCTTCAAAGACAATAGCACGTCTGGAGAATAATATAATTAAAAGAGATGATACGATAATCAAAATTAGTAATGAAGTCAAAAAATATCCATTACCATCTCCATTGCATGTCAAATTAAAAACATGGTGGAGAGCAAAATTACTTAGAAATTATCCTTTATTTTTCGGATTTCTAATGAGAGTTGTATATACTGCTGATTTAGATATGAAAAGAAGGAAGAAAAAATATTACGATTAATAATATATCAATAAAATGTAATTCAAAATACATAAATGGATATAGATATTGTTGTAACTTGGGTCAATATGGATGATCCGAATTGGAAAAAAGAATTTGACAAATATTCTTGTAAAAAAGATAATGAAAAAAATGGAGTCTCTGTTGCTCGTTTTCGCGACTATGGATTTTTGAAGTATTGGTTTCGCGGTGTTGAGAAATTTGCTCCATGGGTAAGGAAGATTCATTTTATATGCTCGGGTAATCCACCAGAATGGCTTAATCTGTCAAATCCTAAACTAAACATTGTCAGACATAAAGATTTTATTCCATCAGACTTTTTGCCAACTTTCAATTCGGTGGTGATAGAGCGTTACATGTATAAAATTCCCGGATTAGCAGAACATTTTATATATTTCAATGATGATTTCTACATTATTCGTCCTATCAATCCTGAACGTTTCTTTGTAGACGGACTTCCATGCGACATAGCGGCTTTCCAATATAATCCATCTTGGTCGCAATACTATATTAGAATAAAAAATAATATTCGCATTATTAATCAACACTTCGACAAAAAAACTGTCATGAAGCTACATCATGATAAATGGTTTGATAAGTCGTATGGGTTTAAGGCCTGGATGAATTATCTTTTGATTCCATATCCGCGTTTCATCACACTGCGCATTCCACATAATGCCCAACCCTATCTTAAGAATACATTCTTGGAAGTATGGGATGCTGCTGGAAAAGAACTTTCGGAGACTTCCTACAACCGATTTAGAAAAGTCACTGACTTAACACCCGAATTGTTTCGCACATGGCAAATTTGCAAAGGGAATTTTGTGCCTTACAACACTTATAAAGATACAAAAATGTTTCCTCTCATGGTAAAGCCTAAACAGGCTGTAGAAGCCATCAAAAAGCAATCTTATGCTCTTATTTGTCTTAACGACAATGTGCATATACGCAACTATGACCAAGTCATGGAAAACATTAAAGAGGCATTTGAAAGCATCTTACCTGAAAAATCATCGTTTGAACGTAACTGATCTGTCTCATATGAATAAAGTAGTTGCAGAAATATTAGCCGGGGTTATTCCCCAAAAAATGGCACGAAATCGATGGAGAGGTATTCTCCGCTTCGGTCTCCTCAATGCTATTAAACTGAAAAAAGAGATTCGAAACGACAAAACGATGCCGAAACAATATCTTGCAGTTTGTGCAATTGCAAAAGATGAAGGTCCATACTTCAAAGAATGGATTGAATGGCATCTTAAGATGGGTGTTGAGAAGTTTTATATCTACGACAATGAGAGCACTGACGACACACAAAAAATTCTTAAACCTTATATAGAATCTGGTATTGTGGAATATAATTATTTTCCTGGATACAGAAAACAATTGGCTGCTTATGATGACTGCATAAGCCGTCACAGGTTTGATAGCAGATGGATTGCCTTCATAGACCTTGATGAGTTCATTGTGCCACTAAAAGATACTAATATTACGAGTTTTCTTAAACGCTTTGAAGATCGTCCCGCTGTTGAGATCAACTGGTTGGTGTATGGAAGTGGTGGAGCCAAGCATAAGCAACCGGGAGGTATGATGGAGCGTTTCAAGCATCACTCAAAGCCTGACCATATCCTCAATCGCCATGTGAAAAGTATTGTTGATCCTCGTCGGGTGTTCTGTATGATTGGCTGCCATGAGGCTGCTCGAATTTCAGGGAAAGGAGCCGATTCTCATGGCAATTCTATCACTCGAAATTTCCGTGATAGAGTGCCGCAACAAGATGTGATACGAGTCAACCATTATGCGGTAAGATCATTTCAGGAGTTTCTTGAAAAGCAGAATCGAGGACGAGCAAGCGGAAGGAAGAGAACTGTTAGCCGTGAATATTTCGACCAATACGACTTGAACGACATTGAAGATACGCGCGACTATAGTTTCTGAACATCACCAAACTCTCTTATTTTTCAAAGCTTGATTTCTCAGGGAAGCGACGTTTCAGATAATTAGCACAGCGCTGACGGCCTTCATCGTTGGCATATTCAGAATCATTCATGCAAAACAGCATCGGTGTATATCTGCCCAATTTCTTATAGTGCCTTTCTTTTTCGATATGTAACCTAAAAGATACCTTCTGCGAAACATAGAGTACATGGACTCGATTTTCTGCCATAGCCGTATATGTGAATATGACCCGTTCTATGTCATTCACTTTTCTCTTGTGGTTTGCAAAAGTCGGCTCTAGATATTCTTTAAATATCTGTGAGGCGTGTAGACAATCACTTTTCAAATAAGCATCGATGTTATGGTGTGGCTTAGCACTGTAGTATTTTCCAAATTTCTGCTCTACAAGTTCAGCCGCATTCTGCACCGTCTTGTTGTATACACTTATTTTCTTATGAAATAATTTTTCTTTCAGTTTCAATTCAAGTCTTCTAAAAGGACGTCGATTGACACGCACATATGGCAAACCGTCGGATGCGAAGAAATCAGATGGCTTGACAGGACGATTGAAATACATATCGTCATTTGCATAAAGAAATGACTCCGACAAGTCAGGGATATGGGCTATGAACTGCTCTATAACATTTGAGTTGAAACAAGGCAAAGCCTCTGGTGGGAGGATTTCTGTATGATCCACTATTTGGATTTTAGGATTGGAGGTATCGAGCCATTCAGGCACTTGATTGTCTGTGACAATAAATATCTTTCGTATCCAGGGGGCATACATCTCTGCAGAGCGTAGACTATATTTTAGTTCATCATTATCAGCATACCTTCCTTCACAGTTTACAGCAGACTTTTTCTCCGTCTTTCCTATCACCTTGTTGTGTTTCTCTATCCAGACAGGATCATTGCCGTTTACCCAGAGATAAACCAAATCGATAGGTGTGTCCTTGACTTCAGTTTTCATTTTCTATCTAAATTATTCGGTAAACAAACCTTTCCGGCAGCGATTTGATTGCCTTTACGACATACTCAATCGCTACTGGAAAAATTTTATTCTTTCATCTCAGGCATTATGCACTGCTGACATTATCACTTCCGAGATTGTAGGATGCCCGAAAATAATATTTTTCATGTCGTTTATAGTCATTCCTGCATTCATAAGGTCGGCACATTGCTGTGCAAGGTCAGCTGCTTCAACTCCCATGATGTGGGCTCCTATAAGTTTTCCATTATCCTTCCGGAATATAAGTTTGCATAGTCCGTCCGGTTCGCCCATAGCGAGAGCTTTGCCATTTGCTCGGAAGAAACTCTGTCCTTTTCGGATTTCAATACCCTGAGCCTTGCATGCTTCCTCTGTTAGACCGACCATACCACATTCAGGAACCACAAACACTGCGCTCGGCACTATATCGAAGTTGATTTTATCTTCTTTGCCGTCAATGGCATTCAGTGCATGGATTCCTTGGAATGTAGCCACATGTGCAAGCATCATCTTAGCGTTAACGTCTCCTATCGCATAGATATGGGGCACATTTGTACGCATCCAGTCATCTACTACTATTCCTTTCGGTGAATAATCCACACCCGCAGCCTCAAGATTAAGACCTTGAACGCGAGGTGCCCTTCCTACTGCCATCAGCAGATCAGAACTTACAGCGGTCTCCTCCTTTCCTTTGACCTCATAAGTCACTACAACCTCATAGTCTTCGTTTTGCTCAATTTTCTTTGCAGCTGCGCCTGTGACAATTGTAATTCCTTTCTTGGAAAGAGTCTGCTTCAGTCGCTTTGCAATATCAGCATCAAACGGCGGAAGAATCTGCTTCATATATTCGATTACAGTAACTTTCGATCCGAATGATGCAAAGATATTGGCAAATTCCATTCCAATCACTCCTCCTCCAATGATGGTCAAAGACTCCGGAATATATTCAATGTCGAGCATTTGGGTGGAATCTTTCACGCATTCGAGGTCATGACCTTCTATTGGAAGCGATTTCGAAGTGGAGCCGGTAGCGATAATGAAGTAATCTGCAGTGTATTCTGTTCCGTCTGCCACAACCGTATGTGAATCCTTAAAAGAAGCCATAGCATTCACTACATTCACCTTTGCAGCCTTCAACATTGAGTCGATTCCGGAACGCAGAGTATCTACTACCTCCTTCTTGCGGTCGACTACTTTATTGTAGTCGAGCGTGAAGGTGAAATCATCAACTCCGTACTTGTCTGCTTCCTTGAAAGAGGCTACCATTTCGGCATTTCTGCATAGGCATTTTGTAGGAATGCAACCTTCGTTAAGGCAAGTGCCGCCAAGACGATCGCCATTGAAAAGCGTCACTTCATGTCCTCTTTTTGCTGCCTCCAAAGCAGTCTCATATCCACCGGGACCTGCCCCAATTATAATTATTTTCATAAATTATGCATTTTTGAGAGCCTTGTGGTT
>CAMWQF010000207.1 GCA_947176285.1 uncultured Porphyromonadaceae bacterium | reverse complement strand
TTCCCTCTATGTTTATATCCGCCAAAATCCCCATCGTCTCGCCATGCGTCAGCAATTTCCCCAGTTCTTCCAGCGTACACGTAAATTAATAATCGGGAAAGAAGTATTCGAAGCATATGGGAATCTCTTTCTCTTCCGCAATCCCGACAAGGAAGCAGTCAAGATAAGCAGAAGTTTTTCAAAGGAGGAGATTCTTGAGAAAAAAGAAGCATGGCTTTCAGCATCATCCAAAGGCACTGTTCTTGTCTCGCCCTTCATTTCTTCGGAAGAAAAGAGTATTCGCTTAGATGCCGAATCTCTCGGCGCTAAAATCATTCTTATAGTCCATGAAGCTTTTCCCGACCGCTATAAGCCGGCTGCGCACGACTTCACTTTATGCGCTGAGGGATGCCTTCTCATTATCTCCCTCGGCCTCCCGATCGGCACAAATCTAACCCGCCCCATCTGCGAGCAGATGAATTCCTTAGCAAAAGCTATTGCCAGACAATAAGGAGGCAGGGTCCATCTTCAGCCTTATCTTTTCACCCAAATACAAACCTGCTGCGCTCTGATAAGTCGCTGCTCAGACGTCTTAAAGATAATAAATGAAGTAGGCGGTTGAATGCACAGTAGGTTTGTCTTCGGGTGAGATAACAAAATCTGTATATATAACTCTTTTTGAAAAAATCCTAGCCGATATTTTGCTAATCCAAAAATAAGTTATAATTTTGCAAATGCAGACCGTCTCGCAGAAGCCCCGGTCTGGGGTCAAAGCGGGAGGGAATGCTCCGATGCTCATTTTTGCATCGGATAAGACATAATAGAAAGCGTTTATCCGCGCTGATTCTTGACTGGTCGAAATGTCTCGCAAACTTTCATATTCTTGTCAAGGATTGTGCAACGGTAGGCGCCCATATGGATATGCTACATCCGTCATCGGCTTTGCCATACGTGAGTATGGCAGGCTTGATGCCATCGTTGCATATACAGGCGTGGGCTTCTGCGTTGCCGTCCGACAAGAATAGGGCAATGCGAGAAGCCTCGACCAGTAGGACGGCAACAGATACAGATTCCTACGCTTTTTTCTTTTTCCAACCTAACGCCAACGAGGGGAAGACCGCGGCATATGAAAGTCTATGGAATTAAACCCATATTATGCCTTAAAAAAGATCAAAGAATCTTTAAGTGAGATGAAAAAGGCCTATCATTTTAATCCCATCCTATATATTGGTAAAACTTCAGATTTTGAATATAGTGAGTATCGCCATAAGAGTGAGGGCTTCCCTATACTTCTCCGTATTGCAGAAGGTATTCCTGAAGATATTAGTAAATTAGAGGACGCACTCATAAAGTGGGCCATGGATGATGATAATTGGACATGTGCTAATGAAAGGTCAGGAAGTGCTGGGAATAAGGAGGCAGATAAACTCTATATCTGTCTAAGTGAGTCGGTAAAGAATGATGAACTTTGTGAATACGATGAACTAGACTTTTTAGATAAATCATACCCTTTGCAGATAATCCATGAATATAAATCGAACTAGAAAAGACAAGGTCGGAAATATGCTTTCTTACCTTTATGGTATTCTTCTCTTGATTGAAAATGATGAAGAAGATAGTAAAAAAGGTTATAAGTGGAATGAAGTTAAGAAAGAAGCAAAACTTTCCATTATAACAGATTCAGAGGTTGGATTCGCCACAATAACAAGTAATTCTGGAAACTATACGTTAAAGTTGAAAAAAATTAGGTGCAATAGCATACAGGTTTCTGAAGGAGATCAGGAATGCGTTTGCACATAATAGAATTATCTATGTAAAAGAAGATAATAAGATCGAGATAAATACGACAAATTTGCGGGGTGTAATATCGAAAGATAGCTTTGAGGAAATCATTGCTTTAATAAAGAAATCAAAAGAACATAATAAAAAATCAATCAAATCAAAATGAAAACAATTATACAAAAACTTGGAATACTTATGGCCGTGCTATGCGTATCCCTTTCATCGTATGCTTACGACTTCGAGGTTGACGGTATATACTATAATGTAGTATCCTTGCCGAATCTTACTTGTGAGGTCACTTATGGAAGTAAAGAATATACTGGTGATATTACTATCCCTTCTAAAGTGATTTATAATAATTGTGAGTTATCTGTAATAGCTATCGGGAATTATGCTTTGCGCAGTGACAATACCCTAACTTCTGTGTCTATTCCAAATTCGGTAACTCAAATCGGAGAGTCCGCTTTCGAAGGATGTAGTTCTATGACTAATGTGAGAATAGGTGAGTCTGTAACTAAAATAGGACCTCATGCTTTTCAAAATTGTTCTTGTTTAGTTGACTTAAATATACCAGAATCTGTCAAGGTAATCGGTTATGAGGCTTTTCGTGGATGTAATGGAATTGAAAAAGTAGAGTTTTCAAATATTGAATCATTACTGACAATTGAATACAAGGGTTACTCAGCCAACCCACTTTCGTATTCTAAAGCACATCTATATATTGATGGTAAAGAAATCTCAGATGTTGTCGTTCCAAATACAATGACAGAAATTAAGCCGTATTCACTAAGTATAAGAAATATAAACTCTGTAATTATTCCTGAGTCAATTAAGAAAATTGAACATGATGCTTTCGAAGGATGTGGAATAAAATCTATTAATATTCCAGAATCTATTAAAAGTATCGGCCAGAGTGCTTTCTTCGATTGCAAGAATCTTCAAAAAGTTGAGTTTGCAAGTATCGAATCATTACTGACAATTGATTACGAGAATTACTCTGCCAACCCGCTTAATGCTTTTTTGTTGGACTATGAATCTGAGTCTATTAAATATACAAACGCTCAACTATATATTGGTGGTAAAGAAATCTCAGAGGTTATAATCCCCAATACGATGACAGAAATTAAGCCTTATTCGCTCAGTATAAGAAATATAAACACTGTAATTATACCTGAATCGGTTAAAAAAATAGAACATGGTGCTTTCTGTGGAAGTGGCATAAATTCTATTAATATTCCAGAATCCATTAAAAACATCGGACAGGGTGCTTTCGCATATTGTGATAACCTTCAAAAAGTTGAGTTCTCTAGTATTGAGTCTATATGTTCAATGCACTATGACTATCCTGATAGAGATCCTGAATCTGAAGGCTCCGTTTCAAATCCACTTTATTATGCCAATCATTTATTTATAGATGGTATCGAGATAACTGATTTGTATATTCCGGAAACTGTTATTCAAATATGTCCATTTGCTCTTTATGGTTGTAAAGTACTTTCGTCAGTTAATATTCCTAACTCCGTAATAAAAATAGGAGAAGGTGCTTTTGGTTACTGCGATGGATTATCTTCGGTTACAATACCTGAATCAGTAAAATTAATAGCAGACTACGCTTTCACAGAATGTAAGAATCTCTCTTCTGTGATTATCTCAGATACCATTGAAAAAATTGGAGAATGTGCATTTGAGGGATGCATAAATCTTCTTTCAGTTACGATTCCGAAGTCTATTAAAAGTATCGGCTATCTCGCGTTCAACAGATGTGAGAGGCTTGAAAAAATCTTTTATAATACATTGAATCCTATCTCTATTTCTAAAAATTACGAGATATTTAATGACGAAACCTTCATATATGCAACTCTTTATGTACCGGCAGAATCATTGTTGAAATTTGATAATGTATCTCCGTGGAGATATTTCAAACATATCGAAGTAGATAATTCTATGTCATCAGTCGAGAATTCTATAGAAGAGAATATCGAATACAAAGTATATACGCCAGATGGACAATGTATACGTTCCAGCCTTGAAGAATTGCCTGAAGGGTTATACATCATCCGAGATAATAAGAACAGATCCAAGATAAAAGTCAAAAGGTAATCCAAGTAGTCAAGTTTGTAATCTAAATATAGGGTTGATCGTATTACTTAATCAACTCCGTCATTCTTTTAAATCCGTACCTATTAACTAAGAGATTATGAATAAGGTATATAATATTACGCAATCAATAGGTAAACTTAACGCTGATCAGATGGAACTTCCATTTGGTGTACCGGTTGACAAAAGTCTTTACAGAATGATCGCTGAATCGAAAAATTTAAGAACTTGGATCGACTATGGCACACTATCAGAGGATGAAATAACATTTTTTCTGGATGGCCAATCAAAGTATATCACCATTGATGGATATACTTTTGATAATAGAGTAGGTATTTATGAAAAATCAGTGATGACTCAAGATAGGGTTGAACATCGGTTCACTATCAATGGAAAGACTCCTCAAGGAAAAATATTTGAAATCAAATTTTGTGATGAGATAAAAAGAATTGATCCTATCATAAAGGTATTATATGCAATGGTCATTCTGACACTGGTAGGGGAAGATCAAGTTGAGACCATGTGGAAACGTCTGACAACTTGTGATTATTCATTGAATATCGAAGAACTCATTTCGTTTGTTAAGAATCTGAAGAATATGGCGACAACTGTCGAGGAAAAGTTCCCGTTTTTGAGTTTATTTTTTCAAAACGCGATACATAACTATATCCTGATTGGCAAGGTCAAACTAGATTCTTTCGAACTATTCAATTAATCAAAGGTAATCAATTTATATCACAGGAATTAATAGATGATAGATTAGATTTCTGAAGATTCTTCTTGGAGCCGCATCGCAAGGTGTGGCTCCTTTTTCTTTTTCCTGCTATATTTTAATTTGATAAATATAGTGAATACCGAATTTTATTGTATCTTTGCGATGAGAATTATCTTGCTTGCTTTAAAACTTTAAGCCCGGAGCCTCTGTAGACCCAGATAAAAGGTCGCATATCCGTCATTTGATAAAGGTCTCTACTCAAGATGCGAGAAGATATTATGCAGAGGAAGCGATCAAAGGAGGATGGAGCGTAAGGGAACTTGATATGCCGCTGTGATGACTCCCGAAGAAGCCGTGACAGCCTCCATCCTAAGCCGCCACATCTCTGAAGCCATCGGCCATAACGCTTGATACTGCTTTTCTTTATTTTATGAGAGAATGTTGCATAGTTCCAGATTTTTTTTATCGTTGTTTCCCAAATCAAATTATTATTAAAATCTGGGAATTGACAAATGATGAAGTTGATAGATAGACCTCAATATATCATTAAATTAATTGATGTTAGGAATACTCCTGACATCAAAGTAATAACGGGAGTCAGACGTGCTGGTAAAGGCTACCGCGTCCTCGACTGCGCCTCCTACGGCCAAATATTCTGAATTCTCTTCTCACCTTGCGACAAACCTCTTGCAGATAGAAAATATGATTCTTTTGCTATGCGGAGCAGGTTTGTCGCCAGGTGAACTAATCATGCTACAGCTATTTCTGGATGCTAATATTTGCTCAAACGGAGGATTATCGCTATTTTTGCAATTGAAAAGTCAATTACGATGCAAGATCTTATTATCTATAATACTCCTGACGGACGCAGTTCTGTCGCTCTTTACGCTAAGGATGGGAACATCTGGCTTAACCAGAGTCAGATAGCCGAACTTTTTGCCACCTCTAAGCCCAATATTAGTCTTCATATCAATAATATATTTA
>CAMWQF010000206.1 GCA_947176285.1 uncultured Porphyromonadaceae bacterium | reverse complement strand
ATATTGGGCATAAAACAATTATAAAATGACTTATTTTTTAGTGACGAAGTCAGGAGGTTTGAATGGGAAAAAATTAAAAAGTTTCACTCATTTTAATATTTTCCCTCTCTATATCACACAGAAACAGCAATCGCCGCCAGACCGGCAGCGATGAAAGCGATAATTATGTATTGTGTCATGGGGTTGTAAGGTGTCGAGGGTTTCGAGGGTGTCTAGGTTTCGAGGTTTTCAAGGTTTCAAAGCATCTCCCCCCTTTAGGGGGCAGGGGGGCAGCGGTAGTCGAGTGTGTCAAGGTTTTAAG
The DNA here is from genome assembly GCA_947176285.1 of uncultured Porphyromonadaceae bacterium. GTDB lineage: Bacteria > Bacteroidota > Bacteroidia > Bacteroidales > Muribaculaceae > Lepagella. The sequence goes on along the minus strand of CAMWQF010000206.1, from coordinate 5,261 downwards.
GCAACTCCCCCCCCTTTAGGGTAGGGGCGAAAGTGCGTATATGTTTAATATCCGAGTGCGTTGTGAATAATGTGTCGGACATTGGCGAGAATCTCAAGTTGGTCTTTGTCGTAGCCGTCACCTAAGTCCCAGCCATCTTCCCAGTCCCATTCGCAGAGGATATTCTCTGCCTCATACATGCCGTGTTCCTCACACTCCTCAGCCATCCACTCAGGCACGATACCGGCTTTGCGGAGGGTTTCAATAGGAGTTGATGCGTTTATTACGATATTATGCATATTTATACTTTTAATTGTTTACTATCTTGACGTTACTCAATGTAAGTCAATCTGAGTTTCGTCTATTTACGAAGTAAATGCCTATAAACCCATGTTCTTATGGAATTAGGGATTACCCTAACAACAAATCGTATTGAAATATTTGCGAAGAATTGTTCCCAAGATGTATATCCGAGTCTTTTTATATGTTTTTGGAATCTTATTTCATCTAGAGCATGCTTAAAACCGCCTCTTCTTTTATACATGTCCTTTGATGTTCGGAATCTCAAAAGGCTCTCTTGTACATTATAAAAATTTGCTCCGTTCAGCAGTAACCGAACCCATAGGTAGTAGTCTTCAAAGAGAGGAAAAGGTATATAACCACCAGCGAATAAAACTGAGTTTTTTCTAAACATTACTGCTGGATGATTAATCGGACATCTTTTTTTTCCAAATTCATATATTTCAAACGGATATTCTGGGAGTTTCCTTTGCGATAGAATCACTCCTGTGTCACTGTCAAATTCCTCTATCCAGGAACTAACAATCTCAACCTGAGGATATATATTGAAAATTTGTAATTGTCTTTCAAATCTATCCTCTCTAGCTATATCATCGGTATCCATTCTGGCAACTAAATCGAAAGAACAATGTTTAAGACCCTCATTAAGTGCTTTTCCCAACCCGTGGTTTTTATCAAGAGCAATGACTTTCAATTCTGGATATTTATTTTCATATTCCTTTACAATAGAATCAAGTTCGAAGGTCAAAGGTCCATCTTCAACAAGAATAACTTCATCGGCCCTTCGAGTCTGTGAAAAAACACTGTCAAGACTCTGACGTAAATATTCAGGACTCTCTTTTGAATATAAGGACATTAAAACTGAGAATGGCATAAATTTATTTTGTATAGATGGTTGTCGGCTGTTAATTGAATCTTAGTTTAGAAATATTCTTAGATCCATTTATTCGGATATTATAATTCATCAACATCTGGCGTATGTGTGTCAGAAGATTGCAAAGTAGGGGTCATAACCTCATTATGTAAAAGATTCCCTGTTGTAGAAGAGTTCTCCGGAACAGTATAATTCGAATCAACATCTTCATTAGTTGGTGTAAATTGGAGAGTAATGGGAACTTTGATTGTCTCTTTATATGAATTATCAATTACGAGACACATTAAACTTTCAAGTGTAAAGCGTCGATAAAATTTCATAAAAGCCATGAAGAATATGTAAGTAAGACCAAAAGAAATTATAAAAATTAAAACATAATGCCAGTCGATACCATTGCGAAAATATTTGAAGGATGGGAGGAGATACTTAATAAGTATCCATAAAGATACACAGTTAGAAATAAATGTCATTGATCTAAGAAATCCATATAAAGCTACATAATTGTCCATTTTACTTGTGTGTGCAGGCTGATGTTCATATTCATAATGGTAGATGATTCTATGTATGTCGTCTCCTTCTGAATATGTAAGTCCAAGCGCTCTTTTTAATTTCTCTACGTTGTTATTGATCGCGTCCTTGAGCGTTTTGTCTAAAGGCTTTACAAAAAAAGATTTTGCATTTAAGAATTTTCCTAATATTAACGAACAAATGGATACTGGTAAAAGAAAAAGACCAATAAAAATACGCCAAATCAGTCCTGTCCATTCCGCAAATCCAACAGGTGTTTTTAAGGGAGAATCTTGTGTTCTGCTTTCTTTATTTATTCTCCAATAATACCATTTGGGTAATTCTTTAAGAAGAAATTGAGAAGGATAGCCGAAAAGCCAATTAGAGTATTTCTCTACTGTTATAGAAGAAAGGTATGCAACAATATGGCCAATCACATATGAAATTATTGTCATGATAACCGTTTCTTCCAATACTCCTAAAGTCCCACTCGAATTCTGTCCCTTTATAAATACAATAGCGTCTTCAAAGACCTTACTTAAAGAAGTGAGCTGTGGTAGTTGTTCAAAAAATGCAATTATCACTAAGGCTAGAGCTCCCGGAAACACATAACCTAAAAAATCAAATATTGAGAAAGGATTCTGTCGCATTACTAATATTGACTATTGATAATTATTCTATTCATTTAGAAGAGAGAATCGTTAGAGTCCAGCCATCCTAATATAAATTGCGCTCAAGCAGATGTAAGTAGTAGACGTTTACAAAATACAAGCATCTTTTCAATCATATAGTTTGTTCATATAAATGTCTTAATTGGACAGTTTCCTTTCAGCGTACGAATGAAAGCATAGGAATAACAAATATGATTTCGTTCTTGTATCATCACACGAAGGGAAAAATCCATTTACATTGATAGTTCAAGTAGCGTGGTCGTTTACCAATCTCTTTAGCAGGAATTCCTCCGACAATGGAATATGGCATAACGTCTTTGGTTACGACCGATCCAGCTGCAATTACGGCACCATCTCCAATTTTTACATTATTTAAAATTATAGCACCAATCCCGATCCAAACATAATTTCCAATCTCAATTGGGAGATATTGACCCGGAAAGTCTGACTCATAACAATCATGGCTACCGGTCATCATTGATACATTATATGAGATTGAAACACTATTGCCTATTTTGATACCACCTCTTGCATCAAAAATACAACCTCGATTAATATGAGAATCTTCTCCTATACTTAAGCAATAAGGCCGAAGAAAATATTGTTTCATATTTATTTCAGATCTTTTACCAATCTTTACCCCCATACTACGATAATACAATTTACGTACTGACCATATTGGTATATTAGAGATAATATTATTCATTAAATATAAACCGAAATAGTATAAAAATCTAAATACACTTCGAATAAATGATGATACAAAATGAGTCATGTTCGTGCTTTTATCTTGTAAATAAAATATTTAAGAATTGAAATCCAACTATTTGGAAGGACTTTTATGCATTTTTTCAATTCAAATATTAGTCTTGTTTTAAGAGATAGGCTTTTGATATATACAGCTGTAACTTCATGTAGGCTTATATCGCGATTTGCTAAATTTTCAAGTAATTGATTCCTTAGCGATGTATTAACGGTGTAAATCTTTCCATAGCTTTGGAATGGTATAAATGAAGAAAAAGATTCTTTATGATATATTATATCATCCGATATGATTTCAAAAATACTATGACCTTTCTCCGAGCAAATTGTAACTCCGGATATGCCTGTATTATTTTTTAAAAAATTGTATCCCCAAAAGTCTCCGAGACGTATGTCTGAATATTCTAATGTTCCTCGTAATTTACAATCATAACAAGAATCATTGAGAATAGTATCAGAAAAGAATATAGTATAAAAAGGGTCATCTGTGCGTGGCGATATATAAGTCTTTTGACCACAAACGCCTTCTACTACTACTAATGTATAAAAATTACCCCAACCCCTAAATTTGCTTCTAAAATTGGCAGAAATGACTTTTGTGCAATTTTCCTTTATTAGGACTTCATTGAGATATTTATGCCATAAATTTATAGAAGGACATCCATGGCAGTAAAAGTCAATAAGTAAATGCCTGTCTCTTGTTCCATTTGCTCGTAAGAATCGATCAATGGCATAGACGTGACATGGAAGCCCAAATACTGCGAATTTTTCATTTTTATTATTCTTGATAAATTGTTTAAATGTGTCAATCGATAAAGCTTGAATATACTTAGACCCCTTAAAAGAGTCCGCTTCTTTTAAAGATGAAGCAATCTTAAAAACTGCAGCGTTAGATTCGGTGTCATATTCTACTCCTATACATTTGTATCCTTTTTCAATAAGGGTCTTAACGAGAATAGTTGCGATACCTCCTGACGTAGAATTAGCAACGATATTGTTATTCTTAGCATATGCGGAATATAATTGTTTAGACTCTAATATTTTAGTGATTTTTATATTATTGTCATATTTATAGCAATATTTTACACATAGACCACAGTCAATACATTTTGTCTCATTAATGACCGGTTTTAAAAAACCGTGATGATTGAGAGAAATGCTTATTGCACCAGTTGGGCATACTGCTCCGCACATCTGGCAACTTGTACAATTTCTTAAGTTCAATGAATTATTGATATTCATAGCAAATATTGCTAATTTCTAATCAGAGATATTATTTTCTCCAAGTGATACATTGATTCTGCTCGTCTTCTCTCAATCTCTTTATTTACTGAAATATAATCAATTTTTGGCATTATAATTTGGGGTAAATCTTTCCAATCATTAAATATTCGATTAGATACTCCATATTCATACAATAGGTTAGTTAGTTTACTATAATTACTATTTCGCGTTTTTACTGCAAATTTTGCTTCTGTTATTAAGGACATTACACAGCCATGAAACGTATCAGTAATAATTTCATTCGCATGTCTGAAATACGAAAGAAGATAAATAGGATCAACATTTATGTTATAGTCACACCACGAATGATAGAATCCAGGAGAAATAATTTTTAAACCTTTGCTTTTTGCGTATTCCTTAATACTTTGGATTTCTTCTGGAGAATTCATGCGATTATCATAGGAATAAACAAGTAAATAGTCCTTAAAAGGAGGTTCTTTTAGACTTGATATTTCTTCTTTATATCCATAAAGTAGTACGGGATCTGCTACAATTGGAGGCCTTTCACCCAATAGATTATCAATTATTCTCGCACTATTTTCATCTCGCACTGTAACATATTTCATTGTTTGTATACCCGACCTAACAAAGGAGATGGAATGTAGGCGGCAAATATCTTCATAAGTCGTGGGTCCAAAACTTGCAGCATACGACATTACTTTATCACAGGGGAGACAATGCCCAAAAAAGACCGGAGTGGGACCGGTATGGAGCGCAAACACTTCATCGCTTCCGATTATAATTCCATCTAGCTTTAATGATTCTGAGTAATAATCGCCTACAAGTGCGAGTCTCTTTTTATATTCGTTAAGAGTTTTCCTTTTCTGATAATTATATTTTGTACATCCAAATCCATGAGATTTCAGATACTTAATATATAAACC
>CAMWQF010000205.1 GCA_947176285.1 uncultured Porphyromonadaceae bacterium | reverse complement strand
TTTATCATTTTGATTAAGCATACATATTGATGATAGCTTCGTAGAGTTCCTGCTTGCCTGAAGTCTGAGCAGGTTCGCCAACTTCGCGACCGATTTCAGCAAGTTGTTCGAGAGTAAGTTTGCCTTCTTCAAATTCCTTACCCTTGCCGCCATCGAAAGAAGAGTAGCGGTCAGCAAGCATCTTCTTGTAAGGTGATTTCTCTAGAACGTTAGCAGCGCATTCAAGAGCACGAGCCATAGCGTCCATACCTGCGATGTGAGCGATGAAGATATCTTCAAGGTCAGTTGAGTTACGACGAGTCTTAGCGTCGAAGTTAGTACCGCCATTGCCGAGGCCACCATTGCGGATGATTTGCATCATAGCCTGAGTGAGCTCATAGTTGTCAATTGGGAACTGGTCAGTATCCCAGCCATTCTGGTAGTCACCACGGTTAGCGTCGATTGAGCCAAGCATACCATTGTCAACAGCCACTGCGAGTTCATGTTCGAAAGTGTGGCCTGCGAGAGTAGCGTGGTTAACCTCGATATTTACTTTGAAGTCTTTTTCAAGACCGTGAGCTTTAAGGAAGCCGATTACAGTTTCTGTGTCGACGTCATACTGATGCTTGCTTGGCTCCATTGGCTTCGGTTCGATGAGGAATGTTCCTGTAAAGCCTTTGCTGCGAGCGTAGTCGCGAGCCATTGTAAGCATAGTAGCGAGGTGTTCTTTTTCACGCTTCTGATCAGTGTTGAGGAGGCTCATATAGCCTTCACGACCACCCCAGAATACGTAGTTCTGACCACCGAGTTCGATAGTAGCATCGATAGCGTTCTTGATTTGAACAGCTGCGCGAGCAACAACATCGAAGTCAGGATTTGTAGCAGCACCGTTCATATAGCGGCCATTTCCAAATACGTTGGCTGTTCCCCAGAGATTCTTGATGTTAGTGCCTTGCATTTTCTGCTTGATGTAAGCAACCACTTCTTTGAGGTTAGCTTCATATTCTTCAACAGAATTACCTTCGTCTACGAGGTCAACATCGTGGAAGCAGAAATATTCTACACCAAGTTTATCCATGATTTCGAAACCGGCATCAACTTTGTTCTTAGCGCGTTCAACAGCAGTTGCACCTTCGTTCCAAGGGAATTTCTTAGTTCCACCGCCGAACTGATCGCCACCTTCAGCGCAAAGAGTGTGCCACCAAGCCATAGCAAACTTGAGCCATTCTTTCATTGGCTTGCCAAGGATGAGCTTTTCAGCGTCATAGTAACGATAGGCGAGGGGATTGTAGCTTGAAGTGCCCTCGAATTTGATTTTTCCTATGCCAGGAAAGTATTCTTTCTGTGCCATTGTTGTATTAATTTATTTAGGTTATTGTAGTTTTCTTTTACTTTTATAGGTCCAATTAGGATAATTGGTCAAATTAGCCTAATTGGACTAATTATAAATTGAGTCAATCTTTGTGGATGAGATTGAGTCTTTCCTTCCAAAGCTTATAGGCTTTCAGATATGGCTCGCGGTCAGCCGGAGGAGTAATCTCTGTGATTTTCTTGAGGGTTGCGAATGCCTCATTGTTATCCTTGTAAATTCCGGCTCCAATACCTGCACCTTTTGCTGCACCAACGCTGCCGTCAGTCTCGTAGAGTTTGATAGTCGCCCCACTCACTGCAGCGAGAGTTTCACGGAAGAGCGGGCTGAGGAACATGTTGGCATGTCCGGCATGTATAGTGTCAACCTTTAGCCCCATAGCCTCTGTGATTTCAATACCATACATGAAAGAGAACACTATTCCTTCTTGAGCAGCACGCATCAGATGCGCTTTATTATGGATATTGAAGTTAATTCCGAATATTGAGCAACCGGTTTCCTTATTCTGAAGAATACGTTCAGCACCATTTCCGAATGGAATGATACTTACGCCTTCAGCACCAACAGGAACGGACTCTGCCATACGGTTCATATCATCATAACTCATACCGAGATCTGCAATATTGCGCTTGATCCAACTATTGAGTATACCTGTTCCGTTGATGCATGTGAGCACACCTACTCTAGGCTGTTCGGCAGTGTGATTTACATGTGCAAAGCAGTTGACTCTTGACTTAGGATCGCAGTCGATTTTGCCGTTGACAGCATACACTACGCCTGAAGTGCCGCCTGTAGCAGCAATTTCACCTGGATTGAATACGTTAAGGCTGAGTGCATTGTTAGGTTGGTCACCGGCACGATATGTAATGGGTGTACCGGGTTCGAGTCCAAGTTCCTTAGCCGGCTCCGGGAGAAGTCGTCCCTGTATGCTGAAAGTAGGTTTTACTTCAGGAAGGATTTCCATATCGAAACCGAAGTAGTCCATCAAGAATTTAGCCGGGGCATTCTCTTTGAAATCCCAAAGCACATAGTTTGATATTCCTTCAGGAGTTGTGCAAATTTCGCCGGTCATCTTCATAGCAATGTAGTCTGCCGGGAGCATGATCTTATAGATCTTTTCAAACACTTCTGGTTCGTTTTCTTTCACCCAAGCAAGTTTTGCGGCTGTGAAGTTACCCGGAGAGTTAAGAAGATGGGTCAGACACTTCTCTTCACCAAGATCCTCGAAGGCTTTCTTACCGTAAGGCACAGCGCGGGAGTCACACCAGATGATAGCGTCACGAAGAAGATTGCGGTCTTTGTCGATACATACGAGACCATGCATTTGGAATGAAAAACCGATTGCCTTAATGTCAGCGGGGTTAACTTTAGAGATATTAAGAACACTCTTTGTCACCTCTTTAATATACTCCCACCAGTTTTCGGGATTCTGTTCAGCCCATCCCGGTTTGAGAGCTTTTATAGGGGCTTCAGATTTCGGAAAGAAATCAGTAGCCACACATTTTCCACTTTCGGCGTCAACGATACTTGCCTTAACTGAGGAAGTACCTATGTCGTAACCTAATAAGTACATTTGATGTCGTGTTTTTGGTATATATATTATGGTATTGTCTTTTGCTTATTGCCCTTTAGGGTCTCTTTGGCTACAAAATTAATAAATAATTCGGACTTACAAAAATTTTTTTCACAAAACTATATTTTTTTATTTTTCTAAGGAATGGCATATGCATATTTTTGCAAATCTCAGGGGAAATAATTAATTTTGCATAGAAGTTGTTTCATAAATTTACGAAGAAAAGTAAACAAAAAAAGAACATAATAAAACTTCATGAAGCAGGATTTTAATCTTAAGGGGCATCTGGCGATGTTGGGTGCAAACGTTTGCTGGGGACTTATGTCGCCGGTAGCAAAACTTGTGTTTGCGTCAGGACTGATAGCACCTATAATAATGGTTGACTTCCGAATAGCCGGAGCTGCACTTCTCTTTTGGATAACATCTTTGTTTACTCCACATGAGCATGTGCCGGCAATGGATAAATTGCGACTGTTTGGAGCAGGAATGATTGGTATCCTTCTTAATCAAGGGTGCTTTATAATAGGAGTGAGCTATACTTCACCCGGAGAGGCATCGTTGGTGACTACCACAATGCCTATGTGGGTTATGCTTTTGGCTTGGCTTTTCCTTAAAGAACCGATTACCATTAAGAAAGCAGGGGGCATAGTTCTTGGAGCAGGAGGTGCCTTAATTCTTGTGCTAGGAGGTAAGGGAAATATTTCTGGAGGAGATAATCCTGCTTTAGGAGATGTCATAGTGTTGTTGGCTCAACTCTCATATGCACTTTATCTAACTTTGTATCGGAATTTCATAAAGAAATATTCGCTTGTCACATTGATGAAATGGATGTTCCTGTCTGCTTCGATAGTCGGATTGCCGTCTACAATCAAATACATAATGTCGACTAATTGGAGTTCCATATCCATGAATGAATGGATTGGAATAGGATATATTGTAGTATTTGCTACATATTTAGCCTATATATGCATAATGATAGGGCAGAAGAACCTTCGCCCTACAATAGTGGGAATGTACAATTATGTGCAGCCCATAGTTGCAACAATAGTGGGAGTCATTCTTGGCATGGATCATTTTTCTATTCCGAAGGTATTTGCTGTAATATTGATTTTTACCGGTGTATATCTTGTCACCATGTCGAAGGCGGCGCCGAATCCGCAAAGATAAATGATCAATGATCAATGACAAACTTTTAAACCATTAAACCTTAAACCATTAAACCATTAAGCCTTAAACCATTAAACCTTAAACCTTAAACCATCTATGAAATTGAATAGGATATTTGCTTCTTTGTTTATGCTTGGGGTGTCGTCAGGTATGCATTCTGCTAAATTTACTGAGCATTTCTGTGACAGCACTCTGAGAGTAGATTATATATTTGGAGGTGGTCCGGATGGAATAAAGCTTATGATGGAATCCCAGTCGAAACAATCCGGTTGGGCAGGAAGAAGATTCCGACTGAAGGATGTGCCAGTGGCTGGAAATGGAACCATTATGGTGACAGATCCTCAGACAGGTGACACCCTTTATAGAAACACTTTCTCAACTCTCTTTCAAGAATGGATAAATACTCCGGAAGCAAAGGAGAAAAATATGGGATTTGAGAATTCCTTCCTTGTGCCACTCCCGAAAAAGGAAGCGGATATTACCGTTAGCCTTCGGAGCAACCGTCATGAAGAAATAGGAAGAATCACTCATCGCTACCGCCCGGATGATGAATTGGTGGCTATTCGAGGTTTGGATCCCTTGCCTCATACATATATTCATAAAGGAGGAGATCCGAAAGAGACTATAGACATCGCTTTTCTTGCGGAAGGATATTTGGTAGAAGAAATGGACTCCTTTATCAGCAAAGCGACTGAGATTGCTGAAGAGATATTGAGTTATGAACCGTTTGCTTCTAATAAAGACAAATTAAATGTTGTGGCTGTAATGACCCCTTCTAAAGAGAGTGGCGTCAGTATTCCTCTGAAGAATCAATGGAAAGACACAGCATTTGAATCCCATTTCAGCACATTTTATTCATCACGTTACCTTACTACCCCTAGAGTTTGGAAATTGCATAAAGCACTTGAAGGCATCCCTTACGAGCATGTACTTGTGCTTGTCAACACTCCGGAATATGGAGGTGGTGGAATTTACAATTGCTATCAGATAGCCACATCTGATAATATAATGACACTTCCTGTGGCAGTACATGAATTCGGCCATAGTTTCGGTGGTTTGGCTGACGAGTATTTTTATCCGGAGGAAGAAGATGACACTTATCCGCTTGATATAGAGCCATGGCATGAGAATATCACAACCCTGATAGACTTCGATTCTAAATGGAAAGATCTTCTGACCCCTGGGGTAGAGATTCCAACACCATGGACAGACAAAGGAGGAAAACGTGAGGACCGAATGAAGGACTCTTCTAATAAGGATAAGAATAAGGAAGTAGTGGTAGGAGTATTTGAAGGTGCCGGCTATAAGTCAAAAGGAATTTATAGGCCGGTTGAGACCTGCAGGATGCGCGACAATCATAATCCAACTTTCTGCCCCGTCTGCGAACGAGCAATCAGCAGAGTAATCGAGTTTTATACCGGTAAATAAAAAAGAAAGTTGCATATGCAACTTTCTTTTTTTCTCCTGACTTCGTCACTCA
>CAMWQF010000204.1 GCA_947176285.1 uncultured Porphyromonadaceae bacterium | reverse complement strand
GAGAAACTCTGGAATTGATCATAGAAAAAATTCTCTATGAGGTCACGAATAGAATCCTGATGCTGTACGGAGTTGGGATTTTCGGGGCGTCCGTCGATATATATTATTTTATGGTCGTTGAGCAATGCTTCTTTCTGTTGATCTGCTAAGGAATTGGCACGCAATTCATAGTCTGATGATATCGCTTCGGTGACATCAGTGGCTGTCGGCTTGATGGTATCCTTCACTTGAGTTACTTGCCTGGTCTTTCTGACAGGGGCATCAAACGACAGTGCCTTGTGATGGTCCTGCGCAAAAGAATTCTGTAATGATGCTAAAGCAATGATAATGGCGAATGTAGAGACGTTTTTCATAGTTGGAATCGTTTAATTATGTTATAATAACCTTAAAGTAGGTTAAAAAGTTCAAATTATTCAGAAGAAAATATCTCTTAAAATTTGTGACCTAAATTAAAAATCGCTATTTTTGTAAATCATTTTCACGAAACGGATATGAATAAGTCAGTGCTGAGATATATAATGTTGTCTTTGATGCTTATTTCAGCATCAGCGATTGCCTTACCCAAGAATCCGGCAGGGCGTCTGGTCAAGGTGGGAGACGGATATGCGGCTACATCTGTGAATACGGCTGTATTCCGAGGAAGTTCGCTTGTCACTCATGGGGACACTCAGTATATATCTTATTATGATCCGGATGGATATGTCACTCTTGGCAAGCGGAAACTTGGCACTGATGATTGGACACTTCATAGAACCCAATATAAGGGAAATATCAATGATGCGCATAACATTATAAGCATAGGAGTGGATGGAGATGGGTATATCCACGCTTCCTTTGATCATCATGGTCATCCATTGCGATATGCCAAGTCGATAGCACCCGACAGTCTGGATCTTGGCGATATGATGCCTATGACCGGCAAGGATGAGCTAGACGTGACTTATCCGGAATTTTATACTATGCCAAACGGAGATTTAATATTTGCCTATCGTTCGGGTGCATCCGGGAGGGGAAATCTTGTGCTTAACAGATACGATATCACAACAAAGGAATGGAGCCGACTCCACGATATACTCATCGACGGCGAAGGGAACCGAAATGCCTATTGGCAACTATACGCTGATCCGAAAGGCACGTTGCATCTCTCTTGGGTTTGGCGTGAGACATGGCTTGTAGAGACTAATCATGATCTTTGCTATGCAAAGTCAGAAGATGGCGGCAAAACATGGCAGAAAAGTGACGGCTCCTTCTATCAGCTCCCAATCACTGAATCCACTGCGGAGAAAGCTTGGACCATACCTCAAAAATCAGAACTTATCAACCAGACAAGCATGACGGCTGACAGTAAGGGTCATCCTTTCATTGCCACCTACTGGAGGGATCAGGATAGCAAAGTGCCGCAATATAGACTGGTGTGGCACGATGGCAAGAAGTGGAACATGAGCATTGTAGGCAATCGCAATGAACCATTCTCCCTATCCGGTGGCGGCACAAAGATGATTCCTATTGCAAGGCCTCGAATTGTATCCGACGGCAAGAAAGCATGCTATGTATTCCGCGATCAGGAAAGGGGAAGTAAGGTAAGTGTTGCATATACCCCCAGCATTGGTAAGAAAGATTGGAAAGTAGCCGATCTCTCTGATTTCAGTGTTGATGCATGGGAACCATCACATGATATGAATCTATGGAACGGTCAAAGGAAACTGAATGTATTTGTCCAGGCATCACATCAGGGGGATGGCGAGAAAGTAGCAGAGACCGCATCAAAGGCAGAGCCGGTGTATGTGCTTGAAATAGACTTCTAAATTTGTACACCATATGGATATACAACCTCTCATATCGGTGATAACGATCACCTACAATGCAGCGGCGACACTTCCTCTTACTATGGAGTCGGTTGCTGAGCAAACGTTTACTGACTTTGAGCATATAATAGTGGATGGCGCTTCTACTGACGACACTATCTTAGTTGGCCGCAAGATGGGAACTTCTGCCTTGCGCATAGTAAGCGAACCTGACAAAGGACTCTATGATGCCATGAACAAAGGCATGAAACTTGCACGCGGACGCTACTTGATATTTCTTAACTCAGGAGATAAATTCCATGCTCCTGATACTCTTCAGGCGTATGCAGAAGCGATAAGGAAAAAGAATCCTGATATTGTGTATGGCGATACGGATATCGTGGATATAGATGGGAAAAAAATCGGTCCTCGGCATCTTTCGGCTCCAGCAATTCTTACATTAGATAGTTTCAGCAAGGGAATGCTGATTTGCCACCAGGCATTTATGGTAAGGAAAGATATTGCACCTCGATATGATACTGATTATCGATTTTCAGCTGATTATGACTGGTGTATCCGTTGCATAAAGGCCTCAAGGGCAGGAGACAGGGTGAATCTTAAGAGAGTCACTATTGACTATTTGGCTGACGGAATGACTGACCATAACAAGAAGGCGTCTCTTATCGAGAGATTTAAGATAATGGCATCCCATTATGGCACTTTGAAGGCTGTAGGGGCGCATTTAAGTTTCATCCCAAGGGCAATTAAGAGGGGGAAACTTTGAATAATTGAGAATTGGGAATTGAGAATTTGGAATTGGCTGACTAAGCAATTCGGGAAATAAGAGTATCAATCAATTAACTATATAATGAGAAAAATTAAAGTAATGGTGGCTTCCATGTTAATAGCCGCCTCTACAATGACAGCAATGGCAGAAAGCAATCCTTTCTTGGAGCCTTATACCGCTAAGTATGAGATCCCTCCATTTGAACAGATCAAGACATCTGACTTCATACCGGCTATCAAGGCAGGTATCGAGCAGCAGGAGCAGAACCTTACTAATATCCTGCGAAACCGTGCAACTCCGGATTTCGACAACACAATCGTGCCGCTTGAAAATCTCTCTCCGATCCTTGAGCGTGTGGCAAGTGTCTTCTATCACTATGACAGTTGCATGAAGACTCCGGAATTTGCAGCCATGTCGGAAGAGGCTATTCCTCTCCTAAATGATGCGCAAAACAAGGTGATGCTCAATCAGCAACTTTTCGACCGCATTAAGTCGATCTATGACATGCGCGATAAAATGGGTCTTACTCCGGTGCAGAAGCGCCTTGTAGAGAAATACTATCGTCAGTTTGCCGAGCAGGGTGCCGCACTTTCACCGGAAAAGAAAGAGCAACTTGTGAAAATCAACGACGAACTCTCTAAACTTTTCATCCAGTTTAATAAAAATCTTCTGAACGCAACGAATGATTTCTTTGTGACTGTATATGACAAGGAAGATCTTTCCGGTCTTCCTGATAATGTTGTTGCCGCTGCAGCAGAAGAAGCCACTGCTCGAGGGCTCGACGGGCTGTGGGTGTTCACTCTGCGTGCTCCAAGCCGTCTGCCGGTGCTTGAATCGGCTGACAACCGTGGGTTGCGTGAGGCTATCTACAAGGGATATACTACCCTTGCAAGTTATGGCGCAAACAGCAACTATCCTGTGATTGAGAAGATCGTGAAGCTCCGTGCTGAGAAAGCCAAGCTGATGGGTTTTGATAACTTTGCTCAGATGCAGACCGCTAAGGTGATGGCAAAGACTCCTGAAGCAGCAGAAAGTTTGCTTCTGCAAGTATTTGAGCCGGCAGTGAAGCGTTCGCAGGAGGAAGTGGCTGATATGCAGGCATATGTTGATGCCAATGGCGGCAACTTCAAGATTGCTCCTTGGGACTATTACTACTATGCCGGCAAAGTTAAGGAGCAGAAGTTTGGGCTTAGCGATGCTGATATACAGCCCTATTTCTCTCTTGAGAACGTGAAGAACGGTCTATTCTATTGTGCAGAGAAACTTTATGGCATAAAGTTGGTGGAAATGCCTGATGCACCGAAATATATGGATGAAGTTACTGTCTACGACGTTCAGGATGCAAAGACAGGGGAACATATCTCAGTTTTCATGACAGACTTCTTCCCACGCTCTACCAAGGTGCAGGGTGCGTGGATGGAGCAAATGCAACCGGCAGGTATGTATGAGGATGGAGTCATGAAGCGTCCGATTGTATATAATGTATGCAATTTCTCTCGTCCCGCAGGTGATGTTCCTGCACTTTTGACTCTTGATGAAGTGGAGACTATGTTCCACGAGTTCGGTCATGGACTTCAGGGAATGCTTGGACAGTCTAAGTATAAGACACTTGCCGGCACTAATGTAGACCGCGATTGTGTGGAATTGCCTTCTCAACTTAATGAGCATTGGGCAACTTCTCCTGAAGTGCTTCGTTACTATGCCAAGCATTATAAGACAGGAGAGCCTATGAGTGAGGAGATGATACAGAAAATTCAGGATGCATCTAAGTTCAACCAGGGCTTTATCACGACTGAACTTGCTGGAGCAGCCCTTCTTGACTTGGCATGGGGAGAGACTGACGGAGAGAATGTCGACGTTCCGGGATTTGAAGCAGCCTTTGCAGAAAAGATCGGTATGCCTGAGGAGATCACTTATCGTTATCGCTCTCCTTATTTCAAGCACATTTTTGGTGATGACGGATATGCTTCGGGCTATTACACCTATCTATGGGCTCAGGTGCTTGAGGCTGATGCATGGGAACTTTTCCAGCAGAAAGGTATTTTTGACAAGAAAACTGCAGAAATCTACAAGAAGAACATCCTTGAATCAGGCGATGACAAGGATGCAACAGAACTATTCAAAAATTTCCGAGGCCATGCTCCCGATGCAAAGGCACTTCTTCGCCTACGCGGATTTGAAGATGCACCACAGAAGTCGAAGGATCTAAAGGTATATAAGGACAAACACTAAGCAGACAAAAATAAAAAGCACTTGGCTCCTTACTAAAGTCAAGTGCTTTTTATTTTTGCATCAATTGTTTTCCTAACTCTGCAACAGCCTTTTCGTGAGCTTTTCTGCAGATAAAATGGGCGAATTGTCTATTTTTTTTATCTTCTTGATCTTCAATCTCTACTCTATGATTTACAAAATCGGAAAACTGTGGATGAGATTTTATGTAAAGATCAAACATTTTCGAAAACAAATTGCTTCGATACTCTTGAGGGAGAAGTTTGAGATTATGCCTTTTTACATCTGTATTTGCATCGCAATAGAAACACAATACGGCATCTTCATTCTCATCTAAAAATCGAGCAAGAGTATCTGAGATGGCAAATAGCGTTTTGTAGCCGACGTATCCGTTTCCTGCTTCGCGGACCAGGGTAACATCATAGAAAAATAGCGTTAATGTCAGAGGGTCGGATGAGAATATACTTACCGTCTCATAATCATAATAAGAAAGGCCTACCAAAACATGGTCGCCTTCCGAATTAATAATATCAAAAGATATATCCATTTATACTAAAATAGTAAATGTACACTGTTTTCTTTCAGTCAATTTTTTGACTTGCTCTTGTTTCTTCTCTTTTAGTGCGTCAAAGACTTGAATCATCTTTTGAGAAGGGTTTTTAATTGTGATGTTTCGAGTCATAAGGTTTCAGTATTTATTGATTTCAAGCAAAATTACAATATTTTTTTGCAACTCGCAAATCATCTGAGTGTTTTTTATGAATTGAATGATTAATTAACAACC
>CAMWQF010000203.1 GCA_947176285.1 uncultured Porphyromonadaceae bacterium | reverse complement strand
AGACTCGTGAAGTGACGCTCCACGTCGGAGCCGGTACTTTCCAGCCGGTCAAGAGCGATGAAATAGGAGGGCATCCCATGCACCGCGAGACATTTGAAGTCAATATTGATCTCGTGCATACCCTGCGCCAAGCCCTCGAATCCGGACGTAAGGTCATAGCCGTTGGTACCACAACTGTCCGTACCCTCGAATCCCTCCCCCTCCTCGGCATCAATATCCTCCGCGACCAAAAGGAAAAAGGAAAACGGACAATGGAAAACGAAATAACACAATGGGAAGCCTACTCCGACGAATCACTCTCCATAGATACAGCGGAAGCGTTGAAGGCTCTCGAGCAATATATGGAAAAGGAAGGACTCGACCATCTATCTGCCTCTACTTCCATTATGATAGCCCCAGGTTT
The DNA here is from genome assembly GCA_947176285.1 of uncultured Porphyromonadaceae bacterium. GTDB lineage: Bacteria > Bacteroidota > Bacteroidia > Bacteroidales > Muribaculaceae > Lepagella. Next base: position 5,237 of record CAMWQF010000203.1, on the reverse strand, counting down.
CAGATGGAGGGTCGTTGACGGAATGGTCACCAACTTCCACCAGCCACAATCCACACTCCTCCTCCTGGTGAGTTCCTTGCTCGACGGCGACCGTCTCTCCGATCCATCATGGCGCCGCATATATCAGGAAGCCCTCGACCATGACTACCGGTTCCTCTCCTACGGCGACGCCTGCCTGTTTTATTAGGTTTCTGGGTTTCGAGGGGTCGAGGGGATTTTTCAATTGTGAATTCTATTAGTCTAATTAGTCCAATTAGTCCAATTAGTCCAATAAACACGATCTATAAATAGAAAACTATGACAATTATAAACATACCAGGCTCCAAAAGCATTGCCGCCCGTGCCCTTGTCTGCCGCTTGCTCGGTGGGCACGATACAGTCCTCACAAACCTTCCCGACTGTGGCGACACTCGCGGAATGCTGAGGCTTACCGAAACTGTGCGCAATGCTTTGGCTGACGGAAAGCCTGCTAAGGTTGACATAGGGGAGGGGGGTACCACCCTACGTTTCGGCATGGCGGCATGTGCTTCCATTCCGGGTCTTGACATAACACTCATCGGAAGTCCACGCCTCATGGAGCGGCCACACGCCACCCTCATTGATGCTTTGCGCAGGATGGGTGCCGAAATTAACCTCATCCCCTCGGAAAACGGAATCCAAATCAAGGGAAAACATCTCTCGGGCGGGACCATTGAACTTGACGGGAGCGTAAGCAGCCAGTATATCTCTGCCCTGATGTTGGCAGCCCCGACATGGGAGACCGACACCATTATCCGGCTTACCGGCCAAGTCGTATCGCGTCCGTATATCGAGATGACCGCCGGTGTGATGCGCTCCTTCGGTGCCGACGTCAGTTCTCAGAGCCTGACCCCTGAAACCTCGAAACCTCGAAACCTCGAAACCTCACTAGAAATTGTCGTCCGCACCACCGGCTATGCCCAATGTGCCCGTTACGATATAGAGGGCGACTGGAGCGGAGCCTCATATTTCTTTGAGACTCGTCTTATTGCCAAAGCGAACGGCATAAATATTCCCCGTTTCGAGATGCCGACCCTGAAATCCCCGGCAGAATCCCTTCAAGGCGACAGCCGCGTAGCCGCTATATTTGCCGATGCTGAAAGCCGGCTTCAAACCTCCCCCTTTAGGGGGCAGGAGGGCATCTCTCTCAATCTAAACGATGCTCCGGACTTAGTGCCAGCCATAGCCGTAGGCTTTTGCCTCTCGGGCATTCCCTTCCGAATAGAAGGAATTGCCCACCTTCGCCACAAGGAGACCGACCGTATGGCTGCTCTCGCTGCGGAACTTCGTCGGCTGGGCTATATCCTTACCATCGGTGAGGATACAATGGCATGGGATGGCGATCATTGTGACCCGGACCCGGAACCCCTTATTCGAACTTATTTGGACCACCGCATGGCAATGGCATTTGCCCCCGCAAAACTGATATTTCCCAAGTTGCGAATTGAGGATTCCACCGTAGTCGAGAAATCCTTCCCCGACTATTGGCAAGAAATCCGAAAACTATGCAAGTCTAAATTAAAGAGGGATCAAGTTTTCGAGGGAGATACGCTTGTAGTGAAGAGTCAAAATCTAAATTCAAAATTATAAATTCCCAATTCTAAATTATATTGGTATGCCAGGAGCAATATTGATATTAGCAGTGACGATTGCCATAGGAGTTATCCTTTGGGCATGGGAGCGTTTTCGCACCCAACGCCACGGATCATCCCTCCACCACCATATCAACAATGGCGAAGAGCCAAGTATGAAGAGTGAAGAGTCAAGACACGACGATCAGCAATCAACGGAAAACGGACAACGGAAAACGGACAACGCAATATGCTGTGGACTACATGCCATCTGCGAGAAAACCGGACAGATTAACGAGCCTCCCGTCTACTACGACGATGAGGAACTTGACCGCTTTGCCGGACGTCAGGCTTCCGACTACACCGATGAAGAGACAGAAGAATTCCGTGACGTCTTGCTGACCCTTCTCCCGGATGATGCTCCCGGTTGGGCTGTCAGCCTTGAAAAGCGCCGCATCAACCTTCCCGCCGACCTAAAGCCGGAACTCGAACTCCTACTCTCCGAAGCCTAAAGATCCCCAAACCTATTCCCTAGCCCCTAGACACCTTGATCCCTAGACACCACGATTCCTAGAAACCTCACCCCCCTAATTATGGATTATGAATTATTACAGTATGCCTTCTTCCGCAATGCCCTTGCAGGAGTCGCGCTGATTTCGATTGCATGCGCTGTGATCGGCGTATATATAGTCACTCGCCGAATGGTATTCATTGCCGGCGGCATCACACATACTTGCTTCGGAGGCCTCGGCCTCGGCTACTTTATGGGATGGAATCCCATCGTTACAGCTGCTGCATTCGCCATTGCCGGAAGCATTGGTGTCGATGCAATGTCGCGCCGAAAAGTGAGGCAAGACTCTGCCATAGCGGTAGTCTGGGCACTCGGTATGGCGCTCGGCATACTTTTCGTTTTCCTCACCCCTGGCTATGTCCCGGAACTCAATTCATTCCTATTCGGCAACGTACTTAACATAACGCGCACCGACCTTTGGGCATTTGCCATATTCGCGGCATTGGCTGTGGGAGTATACGCCCTTTTGGGCAAAACGATAGTAGCCGTAAGTTTCGATGAAGACTTCGCTCGAACACGCCATCTCCCGGTAAACTTCATCAATACCCTTATGATGGTTATGGTATCTATAGGCATAGTGTTGACGATAAAGATGATAGGAGTCATGCTACTGATGTCGCTCGTATCACTCCCGCAACTGACAGCCGAACGCCTCACTAACAGCTATCGCCGCATGATGCTGATATCGGGTGCAGTCTCTCTAATCGGCTGCATAGGCGGCTTATGGCTCTCCGTCATAATTGATGTCCCTGCTTCCGCCGTCATCGTAATCCTCCTCACACTTCTCTACGCCCTCACCCTCCTAAAGCGTTAATTCACCCGTTTCGGGTTTACTTCAATTATAGTTCCGTCAGGATTGAACTTCAAAGGCGAGATGCATACTTCGCGGTGATAGCCCGGTCCGTTCTCCTTAGCCTTGTAGTCAGGATTGATGCGGTGGTAGACAATATACCAACGGTCCGCCTCTCCATCATTGCCCGGAACTTGTAGCACGGAGTTGTGGGCGGTTCCTATCATTCCGTTTCGTTCATTTTGGATAAGGACTATCGGGCGATCTGCCACTGTGATAGGTCCAAGCGGGGAATCAGATGTGCCGTATGCCACATGATAGTTGGCTGCACCCGTATCATCAACCGACCACATGAAATAATACTTGCCATCACGATAGAAAACGTAAGGTCCTTCCCGATAGCGGTAATCTTGCAATGTGCCACCCTCAGGAGTCATTACTGTGATAGTTTCTTCCTTTATCGACTTCATGTCAGGGTTCAATTCAGCACCTGCCATATACCCGTTTCCCCAATATAGATATGGTTTCCCTGACACGGGGTCGGTAAAGACATCCACATCGATTTGCTGACCTCTTCCTGCAGGCGACTTCGTGATCATAGCCATGGTGTCAGCCTTGAAAGGTCCCGTAGGAGAGTCTGCCACTGCCACTCCTATCTGCTTAGCATCGCTCCCTTTCGGTTTTGCACTGAAATAGAGGAAATACTTGTATTTGCCATCAATCATCTTCTCCTCAATAGCCGGAGCCCAAAGATTTCCCTCTGCCCATGGTATCGACTCTGTGGAAGCATCAAGCGCTACTCCTTCATATGTCCAGTCACGCAGATTGTCAGAGCTGTAGCATGTATAATACGTGCCTCCCCATTTCGGAAAACCATCGGTGGTAGAGTATATATAGTATTTTCCTGTATTGGCACTTAGAAGAATTTCCGGATCCGCATGAAACTCGGGAAGCACCGGATTCGCTATTTTCACATCAGCACTCGGAAAAGCCTTCTCAAGCCTTTGGTATTCATCCTCTGTAATCTGAATTACAGTGCCATGGCGCGGATGGAAATCCATACTCACCTCAGAGTCGATATTCCGGAAATTTTCAAGATCCGTTGACTCAGTAAATTGGTAGGCACCCCGGTTGTAGACATCATACATTAAGATATACTTGTCAGAATCAATCAACTTGAATGTCCCGGCGCCCTCTACAGCATACTTCGTCTGCTGCTTATAATCCGGATATTCAGTCCATTTCCCCGAAGTTAGTTTCTTGGTCACTGCCTTCTTTATGCCGTTCCCGTCACCCTCAGTCTTGTAGAAAAGATGATATTCTCCATCCTTATACACAATGTCGCCGTCGATGCAGCTTTTTTTGTTTTGAGGGATGAATAGAGGCTTTGGCTTGCCGATGAAATCCGTAAAATCATCATTTGCATACACGTAATATATGATGTCAGGTCCATCCCCATGCTTCATGGAGAAATAGACCATGTATTTCCCGGCATCTTTATCATAAATAGTTTGCGGAGCCCATACGCGTTTCAGGTCCTCATTACCTTTGTAGCGTTTCTGAATATTGATTACCGATGGTGTCCAGTTCACGAGATCTGATGATTTCAGCAGAGTGAGTCCTCGGTTTGAATCCCATCCCTTGTTGCAGGTCATATCCGTGGCAACCATATAAAATTCCTTACCGTCCTCACTGCGCAGGATATGAGGGTCTCGTACACCACCGGTCTCGCTGATCAATTTTGAATCAACTATAGGTGCATTATCATTAAGGGCTTTAAAATTGAGGCCATCACGGCTAAGAGCATAATTGATCGACTCATCGCGAGGATCATTACCAGTGAAATATACAAACAGATACCCCGCCATCTCTCCGGAGTCTTTAATCTTTTCATTGATTGCAACTCCACCCCACATAGGTGTTACGACTGCCAAAGCCGCAATCAAACTGCAAAAAAATCTCTTCTTCATGACACTTATAGGTTATATTTATTGTTCACTCTGACACTCCATAATCCATCGATGTTCAAATAGCCCCATTTCCTCAGCATCCCCAGTCACTTCGCACTCCCTGCATGAGGTTTTAGCAGCCCTGTTTTCAGGAAGAAATTCAAAATTACAATAAATAATCCATATAAGAATCATACTCCCTCAAAAATCTTCCCTCACCAATCGGATTATTCTTATCTTTGTCCTCCCTGCCAGAGGGTGGCGGGGCAGAAATAATGCCGGGGGGCGCGTACGGAGCACGATGTGCCCCGTCACGCGCCTTTCTGTATTAACAATAG
>CAMWQF010000202.1 GCA_947176285.1 uncultured Porphyromonadaceae bacterium | reverse complement strand
GGCGAGATGAAAATCACATCCGGATTTATCGCCATTATCACCTCATTGTCGAAATTTCCTTCTATCCCTATTTTATGCGTTTTCCCATCCTTCAGTTGTTGATTCATCTTTTCATTATGCAGATGACGGGTGCTCGTGATTCCCACCACTTTTTCCGGAATGTCAAGTTTCAGGAAGTTGGAAAGTTGCAGGGAGGTCATACAGATTGCAGTCTCAACCGGGATATTGAGACGAGTATACCCTTCCGGTATCTCTCCTTTATACTCCTTGTCAACGAGGGCAAAGTGAAATTGCTCAGCCTCCTTATTCTCGGGGTCATTGATGTCAAGAAGCGTAATCTCATCGCCATAACTCACATTAAAACCTTTTGCATAACGAGGAACAATAATTGAAGTTGAATCCCGTTCACTTCTTATTCCCGAATTCAATACAGTCTGATTCTGTCGGCTTCCACATGATAACATAAGCGGGAGCATAAGCAAAAGCTGCAAATATCTAAATTTTTTCATAGTTGATTTGATTTAGAGCCCATCTCATAAATTTGAGATGTACTCTTATTCCGGTATGTATATTATTTCTCCATTCTCCAATTGATAAGCCGTACCTACTTTCCTTCCTCTTGATCCGGAGGAAGGATCATTGTCTGACGGAGTGTATCTCTTTATCTCGTTGCCCTCCTTAGTGATTATTTCCATATTCTCAGTCCCGGGATTCTTTACTATTGTATAATCCTCTTTTGAGAATATCTCACTCATGTTGAAATGGGTCACCAAAGCCACCATCAAAGCTACTGCAAAAACCATTGCTACATCAAAGAGATTGGTAAGCATCCCAAGAGGATTGTCTTCCTCTTCATTTTCTCTCAGTATTGGATTTTGTTTCATTCATCAATAAGTTTATGAAATATAAATTCAAGTGCATTGAATGCACGTGCGTAGAATCGTTGCCTTACCTGAAGAGTAACAAGTCCAATTCCAGCCGCCAACATTCCCACTACAGTCGTAGAAAACGCCACTTGCATATTGTATGCCATTGACGCTATATCGCCAGCAGCAAGACCTACAAGGGCAGGACCCATTGGGATGAGAGTCCCCATCAGTCCGAGCATTGGACCGAACTTTATTAGAATCCGGTTTTTTGAAAGTTGTTGCTGCACGTCAACCTGAAAATCGGCTAAAGAATGCTCGCAGTAAACCCGATCTTCCTTGTGTAGCACTAAGTCCCAAAGACATTTAACCACAGGTGACCTTTGAGCATTACTTCTATCTATGTCTATCTCAAGGATTGAATTAGAATCGAAATGCTTCACAAGATATTGAAGCCGTGAAGATAATTCTCTATTTCGCTGCCATTCCGAATAAAAACCAACAATCAATATTAAGGATTTTATGAGTAGAAAAAGCAGCAGAAATATCACCGGAATGAGAAGACCATTCGAAATTACAAACAGTATGTCAGAAATTGTATTCATGATATTCCATAGATTAAAATATATATAACTAAGCCTGCCACAGAAGAAATATACAGCCACAATCTGTCGCATTTAAGCCAACGTAGAAATAAGACGGCACTTGCCAGCAATACCCCTGTCAAGACAGCACTCATCAATCCTATAGCCATAAAACTTACCCCGCTGACTACTCGGATCATCATATAAGATAATACCATCACCGGGAAAAGCATCATCAGTCCGGGATAGTAAGCCAAAAGGGCCTTTCCCTTGCCGTCATATAGAAGATACGACATAAAGATAAGTATCTCTACAAATCCTAATATGCATATAGCCGATGTATTTGAATATTTATAAATCTCCTGAAAAGAAAGCCCTGTTAGCCACAATGTGGAGAAATATGCTGCGACCATCCAAATGCCAATCCACAACAACTCCTCTTTCCATCCCATAAGAGAGAGACGCATTGTGTCGATGAGCACAATTGCGAGAGTCAGAATTATCAATAATATCATCATACTCTTTTCCTTCTCTTGATTGTCAATATTACCACTGATAGCAACATCAATATCAAAATTGATCCAATTACAAGGATTGTTGATGTTCTGGTGGATATCTCGGAGAGCACATTAAGTTTTTCCTCTTTCAATATTTTCGAATCGGCACGTTGGGCGGTGGCTTTGGAAATATTTTCAATATATTTGTCGGCTGCCGATTGATCAAGTTTAGAAGCCGTGAATTCCTGAAGCTTAGCATTTGCGCAAACAAACTCAGTGCATGGAGCGCCATGCAGGTCTGTAATCTTTGCATGCAGTCTGGCTGTCGCTTCAATCTTACTCTTATCAGCATTCCAAAAGCCTTTCCTGGCACTCTCTAACATAGTGGCAGTCATTTCCTGAAGTGCAGCCGGATTGACACTATCGAAGTATTCCTCTATTCCAAGTCCATTGACATCCCTGACATATACATCATAAAGATCATCGTAGATATCTTCCGACAATACACTTGGACGCGTGGCACTCCATCCAAAGATATTGCGGAATATCTCTCCAAACATCTGAGCGGTGGTGGCATCTCCCTTCATACGCTGTTTGATATATTCAGGATTCAATATCGTTGACCTTACTTCTATTGCCACTGCCTCCTTAGTGTTTTGCAAACGAGGAAGATAAGAGTTTCGGTAATCAGCCAATACTGCATCCGGCTCCTTGCCATTGATTGAAGAGGCAGCCAATGAAAGCGCCCCGGTGAATTCATACACATGGTCTAGAGAGACCGCACCCCAAGTATTGCTTTGGCGCGGTTGCACAATCAAATCGGTATTGGAAATGGCTGCCTGAAAGAGATCCTTGTCCATTGCTCCCCAATGCTCGTCATCACCGTACATCGCACACATATTATTAAGATAACCATCTACGAGTTCCTGACTATCATCCCATTCTCCGGAACTTTCGGCGAAGCGAAGCATCCCGGTGCTATAGCCTGAATTGACAGGACCAAATACCCTCATATTCGCCAATTCTCGGGCTCTTTGAGGTGATGCTCCTTTTTCAATGAGTTCCTTTTCCTGAGCCAATGATCCATCTGCCACAAAATTGGGATAAATATCGTCTTTACTTGTGGCGGCAAGTTCAACCGCATCAGTAAGCATCTTAAGGCGAGATCCCGCTATATCACGAAGTTGTCCCGAAACCTGAACCATTATGTTAATTCGAGGGCGACCAAGTTCGGCACTGGGTGTAAGTTTCAGATCCATGACACGCCCCTGCTCATCACGCACCGGTTCGACACCGAGCATACGCAGAGCCTGAGCTACAGTGGCTCCTTGTGATGATATGAACTCCCCAGCCCAGAAAGTATAACTTACTTTCTGAGGGTATTCGCCATGCTGCGAGTAATAATTTTTCAAAGATTGCTCGGCAAGAGCAACCCCATCATCCCAAGCCTTTGGTCCCGGGGTCGCTTCTGCATTGATGCTATACATATTACGCCCCATTGGGAGAACATTGGGATTTAACACAGGGTCTCCACCCGGCGCAGGCCTTACGGGAATGCCATTGAGCGCTTCTGCCATGGCATCAAGTTCTGCACCTGCTGATAGACTTAGCAAATCTCTATATTCAATGGCAGACGCCAATTCTTCAGACACAAAACCGGAGCCACCCAAAACTGAGGAAATATCCTTTTTTGCTTTAGGGAGATAGCGATGAGTGATGATATTGAAGTCTTGAAGTTCTTCTTTGGATATTTTACCTTTTTCGAAATCAGCCTTCGCACGCCTATATGCCAAAGGATCAGCGGCTATTGCAATTACTGTGGACTGCATTTCTGAATCGGAATAAGGACGCCCCATCACATAGTAAGCACCCGTGATTTTTTCATTGGCAAGTTCCTCTACGAAACAATCAACTTTTTCCAATTCTTCAGCAGTATACTTTCCTCCTTTTACTGAATCAAGATTTAAATCTTTATGAAATCCAAAACTTATGATTTTATTTTTAAGGGACGAAGTATTTTTCTCCGGGTGTGCTATGCCTTCGTGCAATTCCTCAAGCAGTGCAGAATACTTCTGACGCATGCCACTTTCCACATATGGAGGGGTAAGGTGTGTCACAATTACAGCGTGGCTACGACGCTTTGCAATAATCGCCTCCCCGACATTACCGGTGGTATAAAAATAGAAATGCGGACGGTTTCCTACAAGGACTTCTGCCCAGTCTGCCTGTGAGAGTCCGGCATTCTTGCCGGGAGTGAATTCAAGATTTCCATGAGTTCCAAAATGAATAAGGGCATCTGCGTCAAATTCATTTTGCATATAAAGATAAGGTGCGAGATAACTATGCGGAGGAGGGACTTCCACTCCATGAACCAGTTTGAAGTCATCGGAGCCCAAAGCAGGGCGAGGTTGTGGGAACAACAATATATTGCCATATCTTATAGCGGCAATCGCAATACTGTCGCCTCGAGCAAGAAGATTACCCGGGGCTTTACCATAACGCTCCTCAACTTCTGCATATCTCTCGGGGAGCAGTGTGGACTTAGCCCAACCTTCATACTTGGATGCATTAACCCACAACGGATTTGAGTGATCCATAAAATATTCTTGAGCCGTAGGTGCGTAAGACCCCATCACACTCCCTTTCTCCATGATCTGACGTCCAAATTCTTCGATTGAAGATGGAAGTCCTGTCACATCATAACCCTCAGATTGAAGACGTCTAAGAAAATTGTAGAGGGATGGCACCACCTCCATGCCTGATGCTAGAAGAGCATCCTTACCGGGGGATTTAAAATATCCTATGGCTATCTTTTTATCTATGTTTGACTTTTCTTTTAGTTTCATGAACCTGTCAAACTGACGTATAAAGGCATCGATTCTCTCCGGCTCGGGAGTATAGAGCAAGTATCCCTCTTCGTTTGGGTTTTGAGTGGATATGCAAAGCGGAGCCATTCCCCCATCAATTTCCGGCACCACTATCCTGGCATTAAGAGTGCCTCCACTCATCGGATTGTTTATATCAAGCCATTCTTCGCGGCCCTGAATAAGCGGGAACGGCATAAATAGTGGAATCTTATTATCGTATGCCCAATTGATTAAGGAGTCATTGCCCAAACGACCCATAGGAAGATATACTATTGCATCCGGCTTGACTGATTTTATCATCTTAGAGCGTTGGCGACCGGTAGCAGTCAACGGATATACGTTGTAACCCGCCCTTGTCAGACGACTGACAAGCGTATCAATATGTGCGCGATTGTTCTCTACAGGGAAGTTCACTCCGGAAACAAAAGCAATTCGCTTCCCATCATTGATATATACACCTGCTTTTTTCAGATAATCAGTCAGTTCTTCCTGATTATTAAAATATTTGCCGGGTTCTATATGATAGAACATGTCAGAAGGCATCTCCTTCGGAAGATCATAATCCTTATCTCCAATACGTTTTGGCGTGGCTATACTTCTCATAAAGCGAAGCATATTGCGGTAATTATCCCTACAAGGATTAGAAAAATAATCCTGAAGGATAGACGACTGGACAGAATCCAGATTATGATTCACTACAAAACTGAAATTTCTTAAGGTATTGGTAAAAATCGGAATGCCCTTTTCTGCAGCTTTATTAAGTGACTGCAATTGCAAGGAGTCGAGATAAAGCCCACGACCATACATCAGCACTGCGTCATAGTCATCAAAATCTGA
>CAMWQF010000201.1 GCA_947176285.1 uncultured Porphyromonadaceae bacterium | reverse complement strand
TTGGAATTGATAATATAAAAAAGGCATATCGGTGTTGGATACCGATATGCCTTTTTTAATGATGAAATAAAGAATAATCTGATTAGAGCCAACGTACGTAAGCGAAATCCATGCGATGAGGGAGCATCGGATTTTTCGGATACATACGAAGTGCGTATCTGTAGGTTGCTGCATCGGTGAGTTTCTCATCGAGTTCGTAGCTGACGATAGAACCGTTTTGAGCAACAATTTTGAGTTGCTTAGTGCCAGCGAAATCAGAAACGCCGTCATGTTCCTTGTAACTTACGAGTTCAACACCTATTGAATCACCAAGACCTTTAGTGTCGAGAGTGCACTTCACACAGAAATCACTGCCGGTGTGATAAGTATTGTTGATGCTCTCGTTATAGTCAACAGCAAGCACTTCAATCTGATCCCACTTGGATGCAACAGTTTCCTTCCAAGCTACTATCTCACGAGCTTTAGCGAAGTCATGTGCCTTGAGTTCAGCAGCACGCTTAGCCTCCGGTTCGTAGAAACGAGAGATATAATCATCAAGCTGACGCTTCATCGTGAAGTGAGGTGCGATGTTTCCTATAGAACGCTTGATATACTGGATCCATTCAGGAGAGTATCCCTTATAGTTCTTGTCATAATATAGAGGGATGATCTCATTTTCGAGCATTGAATAGATAGTGGCAGCATCAAGTTTATCCTGCTGAGCCTGATCGGTGAAAGTGCGTTTATCGGTAAGCGCCCATCCTGCTTGCTCGTCAAACTTGTAGCCTTCATACCACCAGCCATCGAGCACGGAGAAATTAAGCACACCGTTCATCTCAGCTTTTTCACCGGATGTGCCGGATGCCTCGAGAGGACGAGTCGGGAAGTTCAGCCAAACATCCACACCTGTAACAAGACGTTTTGCAACGATCATGTTGTAGTCTTCGAGGAAAATGATCTTTCCGAGGAACTGCGGCATGCGGCTTATCTCCATGATGTGCTTGATCAGACCCTGACCTGCACCATCAGCAGGGTGAGCCTTGCCTGAGAATATGAACTGAACCGGGCGATCCTTATCATTTACAATCTTGGCAAGACGGTCGAGATCGTTGAAGAGAAGGTGTGCGCGCTTATAAGTAGCAAAACGACGAGCAAAACCGAAGATAAGTGCATTCGGATTGATCTTATCCATGATCTGCATAACTGCGGATGGATCACCCTGATTGCGAAGCCACTTCTCGCGGAAGTCCTTACGAACGAAGTTGATAAACTTGTTCTTAAGAGTCATGCGCATGTTCCAGATTTCATCATCGCCAACTTTGAAGATACCCTTCCAAGCTTCCGGGTTGCTTTGATCTTCAAACACCTGAGGACCAAGTTTCTCTGCATAGAATTCTTTCCATTCAGATGCAGCCCATGTGGGCATATGCACACCATTAGTAACGTATCCGACATGGCTTTCAGCAGGGTCATATCCTTTCCATACGCCGGAGAACATCTTCTTAGACACCTCACCATGAAGCCAGCTAACACCGTTGGCTTCCTGACAAGTGTTGAGAGCAAACACGCTCATAGAGAACTTCTCATTGCTGTCCGGATTCTCACGACCCATGTTCATGAGATCTTGCCAAGAGATACCAAGTTTAGCGGGATATTCACCCATGTATTTTCCAAACAGACCTTCGTCGAAATAATCGTGGCCTGCAGGCACCGGAGTGTGAACTGTATAAAGAGAGCTTGCACGCACCACTTCAAGAGCCACGTTGAATGGAAGATGATCATTCTGAACATATTCCACGAGACGCTGAAGGTTGAGAAGAGCAGCATGGCCCTCATTAGCATGATAGATATCAGTGTGAATGCCGAGTTTATTAAGCATATACATACCACCGATGCCGAGCAAATACTCTTGCTTGATACGGTTTTCCCAATCGCCGCCATAAAGTTTGTGAGTAATAGGGCGATCAAACTCGGAGTTCATATCAAAATCTGTGTCAAGAAGATAGAGTTTCATTCTTCCGACATTGACACGCCAAACGTGGCAATAGATGATACGTCCGGGATAAGGCACCTCAAGAATCATCGGCTGTCCATCTTCACCAAGCACAGCCTCAATAGGAAGCTGGTCGAAGTTCTGCGACTCATAGTTGGCAATCTGCTGGCCATCGATGCTGAGGCTCTGCTGGAAATAACCATAGCGATACAGGAAACCTACAGCAGTCATGTTAATGCGAGAATCAGATGCTTGCTTGATATAGTCGCCGGCGAGCACGCCAAGACCACCTGAATATATTTTCAAGCATGAGCAAAGACCGTATTCCATAGAGAAATAAGATACGGAAGGAAGGTCATTGCGCATAGGCTGCTTCATATAGTCTTGGAAAGACTTGTAGACTTTCTCGATGCGGTCCATCCAGAGCTTATCGTTCTGAATTTCCTGGAATCTTTCGTAGCTAAGCTGTTGGAGAAGCATCACCGGGTTTTCTCCGGTGCTGCGCCAGAGATCATGGTCAAGGTCGCGGAAGAGGTTCTTACCCTCGCTGTTCCAAACCCACCAAAGGTTTTTAGAGAGTTCCTCAAGCGGACGAAGCTTCTTGGGGAGAGAATTAGATACCACCATATTGTGCCACTGGGGCTGGTTGGTGTTGCTTACTTGAAGTTTCATACTTTTATTTTATTTAGATTTATTTTCTTATCTTTTTAAATTAGTCCAATTAGCCTTATTAGTCTAATTAGTCCTATTTATTTAATAGATTTTTTATCCTTTAAGCCTTTTGTTGCGATTTTGCTCCGCAATTTGGAAAGCCTCATCATATTTGGAGATGAAGAGTTTCCAGTCGGCGAGAGCCGCGGTTGCTGATGCAGCCAAAGAACATGCTTCAACAGTCTTCTTGTCAGAGCCGGAGAACGATTCTATGGCATTGGCAATGGTCTTGACAGTATTCCAATAACTATTGTCATTGCGATGTGCTACCACTACGCCTGTTTTTTTCAAAGAATCTATAGGAGACTCGATCCTTTCACCTGCCACATCAGATTCCACCCACTGTCCGAAACCGGACTTATCAGTAGTCACAGTCGGCACTCCAAAAGCAATGCTTTCCAACGGAGTATAACCCCATGGTTCATAGTAGGAGGCAAAAACTGTGATGTCGAGAGCCGGAAGAATATCATAATAAGAGATATTGACTATGCCGTCAGAGCCATCAAGATAGCAGGGCACGAAAATTGTTTTCACCTGTCCATTACCGGCAAGTTGTCCATCCCATTGCAATTGACCTATCCTACAGCAAGCCTGATCAGAATCCTCATTGTTCAGACGATGAGTCAAGAAATCGGGAGAGACTTTGAGATCGCCGTTTTGGTATAGGTCAATTAGGAGTTCGCCATTAGGTTCTTTCACCCAAGCGGGGACAAGAACAAGTGCGAGAATATCTCTGCGAGAACCGGCTCCGGTGCGTGAAAGTTCCGCCATACTGTCAAGGAAAACGTCGAGACCTTTGTTGCGGTATTCATTTCTGCCTGACGTGGCGATTATGAGGGTATCTTCGCTCCATTTCTTTCCTGTCATCTTTTCTGCAATATCCAGCAAACGTTTTCTGCCGGCATTGCGAAGGAGAGTATACTTACGTTTTGTGGGGATGAAATCAGGCTCAAAACCATTCGGCGTCACCACTTGTGGACGTTTATCAAGAAGTTGGGCGCATTCATCAGCGGTCAATGAACTGACAGCGGTGAAGCAATCCGCATTAATAGCGGCAGCCTTCTCTACGGAATGCTTTGCCTCCATGTTGAGTTCGTGAGCCATTTGGTCGCCGTTATATCCGGTGAAGTATTCGTAAAGATTTTTGCCGTTTCCGCAAATTGAGCGACCGATGGAAGTAGCGTGCGTAGTAAAGAGACTGGCAGCCTGAGGCATTATCTTACGAAGCCAAAGAAGCCCCATGCCTGTAGTCCACTCATTGAAATGAGCGAGCACATCTGTATCTTTTGCTCCGAGATGATTGGCAAGCGCTTGCATTGTGATGGCTGCAGCCACACCGAAAGCGCAGCCTTCGGGATAATCTCCGTAGCAATGTAGGGAATCGACACCAAACATGCGCCACATTTCTCCATATATATCGTTAAGTGCGGGATAAACACCATCGAACTTAATGAGCACAACTATGGGAGAACCGGGGATATTCCATCGTCCGGTACGCAGGCTTATACCATAAGGGAGGTCGAGTTTGTTAGCAGACTTGAGTAGAGTCTTAGATTCTTTAAAATAGGGAGAGGGGGTTTCTTCAGTCCAGACATCCGGACCGATGAATATAAGGTTGTCGCCAAATTGCTCTTTAAGCACCCGTGCTTTTGTGGAAAGAACGGTATAAATACCGCCGATTTTGTTGCAGACTTCCCAGCTTGTCTCAAAGAGAAACTTATTGGAAGTCAATGACGGTTTTATTACAGTCTTTTTACCTTTACCTTCTGTAGTCTTACAATCCGCTTTAACTTTTACGGCTTTGCAAGCAGCTTTAGAGGAGAGTGACTTTTGTTCTTCTTTCATATCGCATTAATGACCCCGGGGATAATTCATATAGCCGGGAGAATTCTTACAAGGCGCAAAATTACAAAAAAAATGTATAATCTGCAAATATTTTGGATTTGGCACTTGAAATATAGCAAAATTTTGGAAGAATTAAGAGTTGTTATAAATTCTTTGGCTCATGTTTAATAAGAATATTCTACTCTTTTTTCTCTTTTATGATCACGCAGAGTTTAATGATCACGCAAAGTGCGCAGAGTGACATAGGTCACAGAGCATAAATATAATCCGCATAATCGATAAAAACTGAATAATTAGTATTATTTCACTTTACCGGAGTGAAAGTGGGCCATTTATCATAGGTGTCTTGATGACATGGGGACAATGTCAGAGGTGAATCACCGTAGCCAAGAAAGTTCGTTTTATATTCTTCTAATTCAGATTGTGTTAATGGATAGACAAGACGCATTACCACTTCCTGAGACGTTGATTTAATAGGAGTTGTTATAACACTCTGAGATCCCACATTAAATATCAAACCGGATTCACTACTCAAGTCACTTTGAGTGCTTTCTACGGACAAATATCCTTGAGGTATGCTTTTTATTGCATCAAGGTCGTCGCCCAGAAACGGAAAATAGCAACATATAGGAATTGAAGCACCATCATCGCCAAAGGCAGGGGTTTCAGACATCAAGAACATTCGCATTTTAGACACTTTCATTTTAGCCCTACAATCTTCCAAAATAGTTGAATTTGGATATGTCCATTTCCCTATCGTTTCTGAGTCATAAGATGGAGAATTTTTAGGCATGTTATTCTTGAAAATAAAGTAATTCAGCCACGTGTCTTTTGAGTGATCAAACATAAATAATGAGTTATTCAAAGGCCTTGCATCACCTTGAAAATCTTTGTGGTATAATTCTGGCATAGGAGAAACTCCATTGAACTTGAAAGGAATTTTCATTTCTTTCCAACCACAATAATGATATGCTTGCATTCTTTTACCATCCTTATCGCGTCCGCATATCGCGGGAATTCCAGTAGTATAGATGTTTTGAACATTCCTATCCATCACAACATAGGAGTGACCTTCTTCATCAGTGATTATTACATCGTCTATGATTACAGGGCGCGGTTTTATATTCAGAGTATAAGTC
>CAMWQF010000200.1 GCA_947176285.1 uncultured Porphyromonadaceae bacterium | reverse complement strand
CTATTTATCATTCTAAAAGAACTACCAGCCGAAGCAGTCAAAAGAATGATAGTCAACCCTGTTAATATCGCCTCGCAACTAGTGCTCAAGCAGGATTCCGCAACAGTAGCTTCCACCCTTGAATACTACGGTTACACCATCCATCCCTCCCAAGAAGGTTACACGGTATTCAAGCACTCAGACGGGTCCGTCATCCGCTTTGTATACCAAAATCCTGACCCCAAGCAGTCATACCCCACCATACAAGTATACACGAAATCAGCAAAACCCCAAATAGAAAAGGTCCTCTCCGAACTTAACTATAAAAGGGTCGGAAATCACTATGAAACAACCACCTCCAAATACAGTACCTACCTTACTAAGTGTACATTCGGACCTGGGAAATTCTTGACATTCGACCGTAAAAAGAAACAGTAATTCTCATCAAAATCAACGTAAGAAAGTCAATATCTCTGTGAGCGACAACTCCACTTTTCACTGAGTATTTTTTAGTTCATTTCATTATTTTCTATATTCATTGAAAACTCATAAAGCGCATGGTAAGCACGGAAGTCTTAATTTCCACACATATTCGCCTCTAATTTGTCATCTCTCTTTCAATTTTTATTTCTCTCTCAGAATTTAAAAAAAAGAATATATGAAAACTGAAATATTCGTACCCGGACGTCTATGTCTCTTTGGCGAGCATAGCGACTGGGCTGGGAAATACAGAACTATGAATGCAGATTTAGTGCCAGGTGAGGCCATTGTTACAGGAACTGAGCAAGGCATTACTGCTATCATAGAAAAATCTAACAATTTCGAGATGAGATCAACAGCCCCGGAGATTTCTGACGTATGGGAGGATTTCTCATGTCCGATGAATGCCGAGCGACTTAAGGAAATCGCCCATTCAGGATCTTTCTTCTCATATTGCGCAGGTGTCGCAAGCTATATGCTCGAATGGTATAATGTTGGTGGTGTTAAAATCACACTTACTTCCATGACGCTGCCGATGAAAAGCGGACTATCATCAAGCGCAGCAATCTGCGTGCTTGTGACAAGGGCATTCAATGAACTCTATAATCTGAATCTCAGCACTCTTGGAGAAATGAACATAGCCTATTGGGGTGAGCTTCGCACGGCCTCTCGCTGTGGCAGACTTGACCAGGCATGTGCATTCGGTGTACGCCCTGTATTGATGACATTCGATGGAGAAGAGATATCAGTAGAAAGATTAAGTGTAAAGAAAACCCTGCATTGGGTATTCGCAGATCTATGCGCTGAAAAAGACACCATACGTATTCTGAAAGATCTTAATAAAGGCTTCCCGTTTGCAGACAATGAGATGGACTTGAAATTACAGGAAGCACTTGGTAAGGATAATCAGGACATAATTACCAGAGCAATCGAATACATACGAAATGGAGATTTAAAGGAACTTGGAGAACTTATGACGTATGCTCAAAAGGTATTTGACGAGAAAGTTGCTCCAATGTGTACTACCCAGCTCACTTCTCCTGTTCTACACAGGACATTGGAAGACCCTAATATCAAGGTATTGACATACGGAGGTAAAGGAGTTGGTTCGCAGGGAGATGGCTCTATTCAGTTCCTGGCTAAAGATGAAGAATGTCAGCGAAAGGTGATCGAATACCTAAAATCGCTAGGAATGAGACCTTTCAAACTGACTATCACACCTCGATATACAGTGCGGAAAGCAGTGATTCCCGTTGCAGGATTCGGAACTCGACTTTATCCTTCAACAAGAACCCTTAAGAAGGATTTCTTTCCTATTGTGGACAAGGACGGCATCGTCAAACCAGTGATACTCATTCTTCTGGAGGAACTGTTCGACAGTGGTATTGAAGAGGCATGCCTCGTGATTGGGAGTGAAGAGGAGAGACAGCAATACCGAGATTTTTTTGAGACATCTCTTTCGGAAGAACATATCAGCAAACTCAAGCCTGAACTTCGTACATACGAAGAAAAAATCCGCCGCATAGGAGAAAAACTGAAATTTGTATATCAATACGAAAAGAGAGGATTCGGTCACGCTGTGTATCAGTCTGTCGAGTTCGCAGCCGGCGAACCAATATTACTATTGCTTGGTGATACGATCTATAGCTCAAACACCAACAAGTCATGTACCCGACAGTTCATCGAAGCATTTGAGAAGTTTAATTGTCCAATGGTTGCCATTCATCCGATTCCTATAGAAGACGTATCTCATTACGGCATTCTCTCCGGTAATTGGGAAACAAATAAAGAAAAATTCTTGCATGTAGAGAGGTTCGTTGAAAAACCATCTATTGCATACGCTGAAGAGTTCCTTGGAGTAAGGACAAAAGACGGAGATTCTAAGTATTACTCCGTTTTTGGTCAATATATTCTAACTCCTGAGGTATATAGCCAGTTGAAACGAGACATCGAAACTTTTACAGAAACATCAAAAGAAATAGAACTCACATCAGCAATTGATCAAGTTGGCAAGAAGAATGGACTTATAGGTGCTGTGTTAAATGGGGAAATGTACGATATGGGGAAACCAGATTCATTTCAAAAATGTATTTCAGAGTTTAGATAAATAGTTTCAGAATTTGAACAGATGGCTTCACTAAAAAAGAACTATATTTACAATACACTTAATACCATATCTGGAATGTTATTTCCATTAATAACATTTCCATACGTTGCTAGGGTATTAATGCCAGAAGGCATTGGATTGGTTAATTTTTATAATGCCATCATTAGTTATATAACATTATTTTGTAGTTTAGGAATACCTCTATATGCGTTAAGAGAGATAGCAAGGGTAAAGAATGACAAAGATAAGTTAGCCACGACCACATCCGAGATTTTACTGCTTAATATTATTTTTGCATTATTGGGGTATGTATTAGTTGTCATCCTGACATTCACAGTGCCACAGATTAAGAACCATAAACTTCTATTTCTTTTAATGAGTTCTAACATTCTGTTTGTAACAATAGGATGTGAATGGTTCTATCAAGGAATAGAGGATTTTAAATATATTACGATACGGAGTTTGATTATCAAAACGATTTGCGTAATTCTTCTATTTATTTTAGTTAGGAGTAAATCAGATATATTATATTATGGCTTATATTTGACTATAGGAGTTGTTGGGGGCAATGTTATTAATTTCTTTCGGCTTAGAAAATACATAAATTTCAATCAATTTCCACTAAATAGGCTATCTCCATTAAGACATGTTAAGGGAGTATCAAAGATATTTATTCTAACAATTATTGGAAGTATATATCTTCAATTGAATACTGTATTACTGGGATTTCTGTCAGACAATGCTTCTGTCGGCTACTTTTCTGGAGCATATAAACTCGCTAGATTAATATTAGGAATAGTTACTTCCCTTGGCATTGTGTTACTACCAAGATTAACGTCTCTTTCAGATTCAAATAATAAAAATTTTAAAAATATTCTGACAAAATCAAATGATTTTGTCGTTATGATAAGTTTACCTTTAACTTGTGGATTATATCTCTTAAGCGAGCCGTTAATTCTATTATTTTGTGGAGACGAATATATTGAGGCGATCAAGCCACTACGTGTATTGTCCCCAATAATTTTCTTTATAGGTCTTTCTTATATAGCAGCGCAAGCAAATTATGCCATAGGGAAGGAAAATCTAACTATAAAAATTGGCCTTATTGGAGCTATTGTTGATATGATTCTTAATGTTTTGTTAATTCCTCAATTTGCCGCTTATGGAGCAGCAATAGCAACTGCTATAACAGAATGCACCATATTGTTGATTTATATATTATTATATATAATGACATCAAAAAAATTACCATTCCATTCAATACACTTTTGTAAATGTATTATGGCCTGTATACTAATCGTTACGATTACGATAATTTTACAAGGAATCATAAAATCTTTCGTTGTTCAAGTAATAATGATACCTTCAATTTGCATAGCAATTTACTTTTTGGCCCTTTGGCTAATGCGAGATAGTTATATAACATCGATAATAACCAGTATTAGAAACAAAATCATATGAAATCTCCAATCTTATTTTTAATATTTAATAGACCGATCACAACTGAAAAGGTATTTCAAGAAATTAGAAAAGCAAAACCACCTCGTCTATATGTGGCTGCAGACGGTCCTAGAACTAATCGTGACAACGAAAAGGAACTTTGCGAATTGACAAGGAGCATAGCCACAAAAGTTGATTGGCCTTGCAAATTAGAAACTCTTTTTCGTGAAGAAAATCTCGGTTGTGGTAAAGCAGTAAGCGATGCAATTACATGGTTTTTTTCCAATGAATCTGAAGGCATAATATTAGAGGATGATATTTTGCCTCACCCAGATTTTTTTCAATATTGCGATGAGTTATTGGAGAAATATCGAGATAACCCCAATATTCAACTCATAACAGGCAGAAATAATTTTTTCAAAGGGTATGAAAGCGAATACTCTTACTATATGTCATCATACTTCCATATATGGGGATGGGCAACTTGGAGAAGGGTATGGAACACTTATGAACTAGATGCATCATCTTTGTCAAAAAAATTATTTATAGAAAAATTAAAAGAACGGATTCCTGAAGAAGGTGTCTCCTATTGGGATCAAGTATTCGATATGATGGCAGACCATAGATGTGATACCTGGGACTACCAACTATATTTCAACCAAATCCTGAATGATAGATATTCACTCGTACCATATATTAATGTTACAAGGAATATTGGATTTGGAGAAGATGCAACTCATACTTCTGGAAAGAATGCAAATCAAGAACGTCATTCAGAAAAACCAATTCTTCCATTAATACATCCTTTTGGACTCCATACCGATAAAAAAGCAGATAAAATTCATATGAATAATATGAATTTAATCAAACGTTCTGTAGCATCAAAAATTATTAAAAAAATTTGGCAATTATTCTCATGATTCTTCATAATATCATCAAAGTTTTAACTCAATATGTAATTAGAATTAAATGCCGAATTAAATATGGATCATCAGTAAAAATTGCATCTTCTTCGAGTATCAGTATATATACAGTATTCGAAGGGATGAATCAAATTCATCAAAATACAGTCTTTAATGGCTTTATAGGATTTGGATCTTATATTGGTCCTAATTCAAATCTAAATGGCAAAATTGGTAGATTTACTTCTATTGGTCCACTTGTGAGATGTAATTTTGGGAAACATCCCTATACATATCCATTTGTATCCACAGCTCCATGTTTTTATTCCTTAAATAAAAAAAAGACCCAAAATGGTTCAACATATGCTACAAGTCAATCATTCGATGAGTTTTCTTATGTTAATGAAAAAAAGAAATATGCGATTGAAATAGGGAGCGATTGTTGGATAGGAGAAGGTGTTTTTTTCGCTGGAGGCATTACGGTAGGAGATGGAGCTGTTATATTGGCACATTCCGTAATTACCAAAGACATTCCTCCTTACGCCATTGTAGGTGGAATACCTTCGAAAATTATAAAATATCGATATTCCGAAGAAGACATTGATTTTTTATTAAAAATTAAATGGTGGAATAATTCAAGAGTATGGTTTGAAAAGAATTGGATGTTACTAAATGAGTTCTGAAAACGAAAGAAATATTATGAATTAGCTTCCCCAACTGCCATAAGAATAGTTTTGATTTGAAAACAAGAAAATTTACGGAAAATTAAATAACTATA
>CAMWQF010000199.1 GCA_947176285.1 uncultured Porphyromonadaceae bacterium | reverse complement strand
ATCATAAGGATAATCCATCATACTTTCAGAAAGCAGTAGAAAGTATCAACAATTTACAGACTATAAAATCGGTAGAGATAATTATTGTTGTAGATGGCCCAATCTATGGAGAGTTGGAAGATATTGTTTCCTCTTATGAAAAAGAAAATAAGGATATAAAGGTGACAAGGCTGACTAAGAACTGTGGGCATGCCGTTGCAAGACAAACGAGTATAGATAATGCAACTAATAATATCGTGGCAATCATGGATGCCGATGATATTGCAATAAAGGAAAGATTTGAAAAACAACTGAACTTTCTTAAAATTCATCCGGAGATTGATGTCATAGGAGGTCAAATTGAGGAATTTATTGATGATATAGACAATGTCGTAGGAAAAAGAGATGTGCCATTAAATAATCACGAAATTTATATGCGAATGAAATCCCGTTGTCCATTCAACCAAATGACAGTAATGTTCCGAAAAGATAAAGTTATAAAGGTCGGAGGTTACATTGACTGGTTTTGTAACGAGGATTATTATCTTTGGATAAGGATGGCTGAGGCAGGATGTAAGTTTGCTAATCTTCCAGATACCCTTGTTAATGTAAGGGTTGGAAGTGATATGTATGCACGTAGGGGCGGTTGGAAATATTTCAAAAGCGAGAAAGGGCTGCAGGACTATATGCTTAAAAAGAAAATGATTTCTTTGCCGAGATATATCTTCAATGTCGCAGTTCGTTTTGGAGTTCAGGTGGCGATGCCAAATAGCATAAGAGGATTTATTTTTCAGAAATTATTCAGAAAATGAAGAAATATAAGGTTGGTTATACGACAGGGGTGTTTGATATGTTTCATATCGGACACCTTAATATTTTACGTCGTGCTAAGGAACTGTGCGAGTATTTAATTGTAGGAGTCAGTACTGATGAAGTTGTTGAGGAGTATAAGCATCATAAACCTGTGATCCCGTTTAGTGACAGAGCGGCTATTGTTGAAGCGTGTCGTTATGTCGATAAAGTGGTTCCTCAGATGTCTATGGATAAATTCGTTGCATGGCAATCTACACCATTCGATGTTATGTTTCATGGAAGTGAATGGAAAGGATCAGACTTATATAACGAATACGAGAGAAAGTTTGCTTCTGTAGGAGTTGAGATTGTATATCTTCCACACACAGATGGGATCAGTTCTACTATGTTAAGAGAACGAAATGGTAAATGAATCAAACATATCAGTTTTGAATCACGATGATTGTTGTGGTTGTAAAGCGTGTGGAGATGTATGTCCAAAAAGTTGTATTTCTTTTTGTGAAGATAAGGATGGTTTTATGTATCCTCATGTTGATGAGGTGCAGTGTATTTCTTGTAAGAAATGTCAAAGGATATGCCCGGAATTAAAGCCAAGTTATAATACTAAAAATGCTAGTGCGATTGCTGCTTTTGCACTAAATCAAGAGGCACGCAGTGCCGGTTCTTCCGGTGGGATATTCGGACTCTTAGCACAAGAGATAATAAAAAAAGGAGGGAAAGTATGGGGAGCAGCATTTGATTCTGACTTACAATTGCATCATGAAGCGGTAACAAACATTGAAGATCTTACTGCATTATATCGTTCGAAATATATACAAAGTGATCCAGAGGGCGCATATGCTCAAATAAAAAAGGATATTTCAGAAGGCACACTTACTTTATTTTCCGGAACTCCTTGTCAATGCAATGCCATTAAGAACTTCATCGGGAAGAGTGACCTCTTAATTACAGTTGAGGTTATATGTCATGGAGTTCCTCCTCAGAGTTTATTTAATAAATTAATTGCTTATTTGGAGAGGCAAAACCATTATAAGATTACTTCATTCGCATTCCGATCGAAATCAGATAAAGCGTTGCATCCTCAATCGTTTACTTATGTTTGCGATAATGGAAAAAGAAAAATGACCGTTAATGGACTGCATTATCAGTTTCCATATTATTTCGGGTTTCAGAAATACATTACTTTAAGACCTTCATGTTATCTGTGTAAGTGGGCTAAACCAGAACGGACAGCAGATATTACTTTAGGAGATTTCTGGGGTATTGAGAAATATGATTCATCATTGGATGCAAAGGAAGGTGTATCGATGATAATAGTAAATACAGAGGCTGGGAAGTCACTAATTGAAAGTCTCGAAAATCAGAAAAAGATATTTACCGAATCATTCCCCATTAATGTTGCCATTGAAAATAATGGGTGTCTCGTCTCTCCAACTCCATTGAAAAAAGAAAGAGATGCATTTTTCAAGGCTCTTAATGTGGAACCATTAGAAGACGTCATATATAATTATCTTCGACCCAAAAGAAAATTCATATTTGACATATATTATTCCTTACCGAAACCCCTTAGACAGATTGTAAGACATCTGATGGATAAACGAATGAAATATGAATGATTTGATGCGAAAAGATACTGACGATACCTATGGACTTAAGGATCTTCAGAACGTAATATTGAACATAGCTCAATACATAGATAAACTATGTTCTGAACACGAAATAAATTATAGGCTGATGGGAGGCTCGGCATTGGGTGCCAAACGTCATGAAGGTTTTATTCCGTGGGATGACGATCTTGATGTCTTTATGACACCTACAGAATATGAGAAATTTCGTGATATATTTGAAAAGTATGGAGATAAGGATACTTATACAATTCAGGAGCAAGGAGCCTCTAATGGGAAGGTCATAACATCCAAATTACGGCTGAACAATTCATATTATGAGGAAGAGATACTGAAAGGGTGGAAGATACACCACGGAGTATACGTCGACATCTTCATACTTCATACGTGTCCGGATAATAAATTTGCACAATATTGGCAATACTTTTGGGCAAAGTATTTGATAGTAAAGGGGCTCGCCAATAAGACTTATAATCGAAGGGGAGGTATGGCAGCGTTGGCTGTCAAGGCTTTCAAAATATTACCTAAGAGATTCCTTCTCGATTTTGGGTTAAAACAGGTGTATCGTTGGCGAGATACTAAAACGGAATTCTTTTGTAATTTCTTAGGAAAGGCTTTATTTAAAAACGGTAAATACCGATATGATAACTTTGCAAAGTCTAAGCGAGTAAAATTTGAAACCATTGAATTGAATGTACCCGAAGGGTTGGAAAGGTTCTTGACAGATCGTTTTGGTGATTACATGAAGCCTCCTTCCCTGGAAAGAATCAAGTATGAACAGCATGCCTCAACATGGAATCTCAATCCGATTAATTATACTGACCGATCGGATGAAAGGTACTTATTTTAATTATTCGTATATATATCCAATCGCGAAAAATGATCTTATTTTCAAACCATTTCTTTGACATGGCATACCTGCTCTCCTCACCGCCAACAACCTCTTCTGGGGAGTTATCAAAAAACTATTCTATGTCAAGAAATCTAAAAATTAATTTCAATAGATAAAAATGACATTAAAATACGTCTTCGACCGGCTGATGGCTCTCATCGGCCTTTTGTGTTTATGGCCTGTTTTACTTGTTGTTGCCATCCTCATTCGAATTAAGATGCCTGGAGGTCCGGTGATTTTCAAGCAAAAACGAGTTGGTCGCAACGGTAAACAATTCACTATGACTAAGTTCCGATCGATGACCGTAGGCCATGGAGGCTCTTCAGTATCAGTAGCAGGGGAGAGCCGTATCACTCCACTCGGTGCTAAACTCCGTAAATACAAACTCGACGAGCTTCCGGAACTCTGGAACGTCCTTATCGGTGACATGAGTTTCGTAGGTCCACGTCCAGATGTACCTGGCTATGCCGACCAATTGAAAGGGGAGGATCGCGACGTGCTGAAGCTTCGCCCAGGTATTACGGGCCCGGCATCCCTCAAATACCGCGACGAAGAGGAACTGCTAGCAAAGCAATCCGATCCCCAGAAATACAACGACGAGGTAATCTTCCCCGACAAAGTCCGCCTCAACCTCTACTACCTCCACCACTATTCCTTCCCCAAAGACATCCAAATGATCTTCGCCACCATCCTTGGCCGTCGTATGCATTATGCAGACGAAATGATCTAAACATACCCACGATATTTCTTCATACCCAGTAACAATTTCAATCCAAGTTGCAAATATCAAATGAATAAAACTGCGTGGTATTGGATAGCTTTTGCGATTGTTTGTACTCTCATTATTGTGCTTTTCATTCTGAATATTACGATTTGGGAGAATGAGATTTGGATAGGAGCTGCAATAGGGATATTGGGCAGCATGGCTTCATTAGTCGGTATGATTTTGGCTTTGATGCAAATTGACCAGACTAAGGCGCAAATAGAAGAAACAAAAACAGCGTCGTTATCTACCCAAAAATTGGCAGAAGAGACAAATAAGGCTGTTTTGGAGAATAAGAAGGAAATACAGCGGTTCCTATCTTTTTCAGATATGGGGCATCTGATAGAAATCATCAAGAATACACAAAATGATATCAGGAATAGTAACTATCAATCTGCTGTAATCTTGATGCAGCAGATTAAAGATAGCCTATTAAGAGTAAAAAATGATTTTGCATCCGTTTTGCAATCTAATTCAATTGACACTCAGACTCATATTAGAGACATTTCAATGGATATTGGTTCTCTAGCGAAAGATATCATGAAAGATTCTGAGACTCCATCTACTATAGATAGAGATCAGATGCATGAACATTTAGAAAATATTCGAACCATTATAATCACAGTTGAAAACTCAATCAAACAAGAAAAATATGATACCCACTCAATATGAACCACTCTTAAGCAAACTTGAGATTGCTACTTCCACAATATCCGGATTATGGGATAAGACAAGCGATAAACAGAAATTCTCCGTAAGTATAAATGGCATAACTGTAATAATACATAAGTATGTTATATATCCTGAGAATGCTGAATGTGTATCATTCGAAATAATGGATCCTTTAGGAGATGTCATCGATGGTATATATTATGATGAATCTGAGGCAGAATATAATAGAGTGAATTTACTTTATGAGTCTGCACGACGCAATGCTCTAAAGATTTCGGAGACTCTTTCTGACGTTGTTTCAGGATTAGACGAACTGCTCAGCAAGAATGCCACAGACGATGATCCGGATCTCCCATTCTAAAATTTTACTAATCTACGAATATTGATCCACCAGTTATAACATCTGGAACTTCTTGTTGAAAAGCATATCTCAAAAAACTGTCGTTTGTAGTTTGATTTTTTTTTTGTATCTTTGTGGGCGTAAACAGGTGGACTAATATTTATAGCATGAATCAGACGGTGGATGATATATTCTCGGTTAAGGACTTTGGCCCGATTAAAAACGCTAATGTAAGTTTGGGGGACCTTACTATACTTATCGGACCTCAGGCATCCGGAAAGAGTCTCTTTCTCGAGTTATTCAAACTTGTGAAAGATCATGATCATATTGTATCTACGCTGGAAAAATATAATTATGTACTCGGAGAAGCCACTACGCATTCTTTGGCTGAATATTATTTCGGAGAAGGACTTTCATCATTGATTAATGATTCTACTGAGGTAATTTCCAATGACGAGAATGTGACGGAGAAACTTATTGATGTTACAATTAATGATAATGAACCATCGCGTGAGTCCGTATTTTATGTGCCGGCACAAAGAATCCTTAGTATTGCGGATGGGCGTCCGAAAAATTTTATGGAGTTTGATTTGTCGACTCCATATCCTTTGCGTTTTTT
>CAMWQF010000198.1 GCA_947176285.1 uncultured Porphyromonadaceae bacterium | reverse complement strand
GGAAAAATCAAATTAGGTTTGCTTCAAAGTTAATACAGATGGGATAAGTTGACGTACTTTTTCTCCGAAGCGTACTTTGTAAGATTTGGAAGTCGGGTCGTAGCTTTCTATGATGCCTTCTCCGAAGATACGATGATTCACTTTTGTTCCGGCGGTCCAGATCTCGCTGTCGCCGCCACCCAATTCTTCATCAAGCGTACGCACCATATTCTTTGTGCCTTCAAGAAGTGTCTTATCCGGGTTGCCTTCAATTTGGATCAACCCTTCTCCTATCTCTGATATGAAACGAGATGGATACTTCAAAGCTCCACTTTCATTAAGGTATCCTTCGGAATCTGAGAGATAAAGCATTTCTTTTGCTCGAGTCACAGCCACATACATTAAGCGGCGTTCTTCTTCCTCTCCGTCAATACGGCGTTCGCGTATAGAACGATGATTTGGAAATACTCCTTCTGTAAGACCCATAATAAATACATATGGATATTCCAGACCCTTAGCCTGATGGATAGTCATCAATCTCACTTTGTCTTTATCCTGCTCATGGTCAGTGTTGGTGTAAAGTGCTATTTCATTCAGATAATGATATAGGTCTGACTCACCATCCTCAAACCTGGTAGCCTCAAACTCTATCATCGAATTTATAAGTTCAGCAACGTTCTCTAATCGCTCTTCTTCCTCATCCGTGCGATACATAGTGTCAAGTCCACTTGTCTGCATTAACCGTTCAGTCAAATCTGATATCTTCAATCCATCGGCTATTGACCGAGCATTCTCAATAAGGTCGATAAATTCCCTTATAGGCTTTTTGCCAAAAACCGCATCCGAGATATGCCGGCGAAGAGTAGGATAGAGATAGTCGCCCTCCGATTCAGCTAATTGTTTCAGTTTGCCCAGGGTCACACTTCCAAACTTACGAGCCGGCACATTTACAATCCGGGTAAAAGCCATGTCGTCGTTTTCATTGGCTGTCAAGCGAAGATAGCTGATAATATCCTTTATTTCCTTACGTTCAAAGAATCTTACTCCTCCCCATACCGTGTAAGGAATCTTTCTTTTCAGAAGTGCCTGCTCGATGCGTCTCGACAAAAAGGAACTACGGTAAAGTACGGCATTATCGATAAATCTGTTTCCTTCAAGAGCATTGTTTTCAATAGTGGAAGCAATCCATTCAGCCTCCTCGCTTTCACTCTTGCAGTGATTCCATATTGGTAGACTTTCATTTAGACGAACGGCTGTCAGTTCTTTCCTTACTCGGTTTTTATTGTTGGAAATAATACTGTTGGCTACAGAGAGAATGTCTGGCGTGCTGCGATAATTTATATCAAGTATAATATCAGTGTCTGCCTTGAAATTGACAAAAGTCTTTGGAGATGCACCTCTCCATTCATATATTGCCTGGTCAGGGTCGCCCACAACAAATAGATTGCCATGATGCGAGGCAAGAATTTCAATAAGTTTCCAATCATCTCCGCTGCAATCCTGCACTTCATCTACCATAACATAGTTAAGTTTCTCACACCAGTATTTCCTTGCATCCGGGAAATGGGTGAGAATGTAGGTAGCCATATAGATGATGTCGTCATAGTCAAGTGCAAATTGCTTGCGCTGAAGCTGTATGTATCTTACCTTTACATCCGGAGCGCCTATAGCAGCCCCCGGCATGAGGTATTTAGCTATATATCCGTCAGGATCATACCCTTTAAGGGCAGCCACATCTTTCAAAAGTCTTTCCGCCGTATTCTTTTTTCTGTCTATGCCAAATTCTTGCATCGCCTCTTTTGCTAGGTCTTTGGCATCTGTCTCGTCAATGATAGTGAAGTTTTTTGGATATCCTAATTTGTAAATTTCCCGTCGTAGGAGTTTTACGCAAAAGCTATGTATTGTGCAAATAAGGTCGTTGACGTTCCCACGGTCTACCATTCCGGCAATCCGGTGTTTCATTTCTTGCGCTGCCTTATTTGTGAAGGTAAGGCATAGAACATTTCCGGGTGATATTCCGAGTTCATTTACGAGAAAAGCAAAGCGATGAGCAAGCACGCGTGTCTTGCCGGAGCCAGCGCCAGCCACTACGCGCACCCTACCTTCTGTAGCCTCCATGGCTCTGGTTTGCTTTTCGTTTAAATTCATATGAAGCCTCAACTCATAGAGGGGATGTGTCAATTTAATATTTAGCTTTTATCTTTAGTCAGGAGTGCAATGGCAAGGGCAGAGATCCCTTCGCGACGTCCGGTGAATCCTAGTTTTTCGGTAGTGGTGGCTTTGACGGAAACCTGGTCATCGCCTACAGACATTACTTTTGCTAGTGTTCTTCGCATTTCGTCGATATGGGGGCGGAACTTGGGTGCCTCAGCACATATCGTGATGTCACAGTTGCACAGTTCGTATCCCTGTTCTTGGATTAGTTTCATAACATGGCTAAGAAGAATCTTGCTGTCTATACCCTTATAGCGTGGATCTGAGTCAGGGAAATGCTTCCCAATGTCACCGAGCGCCAACGCTCCAAGCAAAGCATCGCAAAGAGCATGTATAGCCACGTCTGCATCACTATGACCGAGAAGTCCGTGAGTGTGAGGAATTTTAATTCCGCAGATCCAAAGGTCGCGGTCTTCTACCAATTGATGTACATCATATCCCTGTCCAATCCGTAGCATATTGTTAGTTTAGAGGTTTAATGGTATAGGGGTTTAGAATAGGAGAAAATCTATAATTCCCAATTAGAAAAGAAATCTCAATTCCCAACTCTCAATTCTCAAATATTAATTTTATCTGCGGCGTTTGCCGAGTAGGTCACGAATGCCATCCATGTCGAAGCTTAGGGTGAAGCGCATTGTCTGGTCGAGAGGTGAACTTTGAGCAGTCGCTAACATGTAGGAAGCATCCAGACGCACTACGTTGAGTGAGAATCCTGCTCCGAAACCAAAGTAACTTCTTCCTCCTTTCATCGCATTTTCGTAGTTATAACCTAAGCGTACGAAAAACTGGTCGTTGTAAGAATATTCTCCACCAATTGAAATATTGATTTCTTTCAACTCTTCAGAAAAACCTCCGGGTGCATCTGAGAAACTTTTAAAGATACCGGTAATTGGCGACATTGTCTCCCATTTCTGAAGTGCATCATCGTATGCTTCAGCATTTTGTGCCTCATCTTTATCAGGATCATAATAAGCACCTCCTGGATTTATATAATCGCTCTCTCTTGGTTTGGTAGGCACAAGTAGTTTGTTGAAATCCACACCAATTGATAGAAGATTATAGTCTGCAAGTGGAAAAGTGAAGTTTGTTCCCAATCTCAGGTTAGTCGGAAGATAATAGTAGTTTGTGCCGTGGTCGTAGCTCACTTTTGAGCCGATATTGCTTATGTTGAAGCCCCAGCTCCATTGACACTCACTTCTGCCAATCATAGGGAAAGTTGTATAGTAACCGCTAAGATCGACTGCGAAAGCAGAGCCGGCTGTGTTTGTGTCGCCGGAATACGAATCTTCATAAGAGAGGTCGGAGAGAATATAACGCAAAACGACTCCCATACCGAATTTTTCGCTCAATTTTCGTGAATATCCGAAATCAATGGCGAATTCGTAGGGGTTGATGGTGTTGGATGCAACATCATTGACAATTACTTCTCCAAGTGAGAAATATCTTAGCGACGCGCTGAGTGCTTGATTGTCGCCACTGCCTAACTTAAGGTATCCGCTTACGTCAGCAAGAAAAATGTCGTTGACAATCTTGCGCAACCAAGGCGTGTAGCTGATGCCTACACCTCCGGCAGAATATGCAAATGCATATTTCGATGGATTCCAAAACTGAGCATTGATATCAGCGTCGGTTGCCGCTCCCAAGTTTCCCATAGCGCTACCACGCGCATCAGGAGTGATGCTCAGAGTAGTCACGCCTGTCTGCACAGGGTTAAACTCATTGTCTTTTATGTCGTTACCGCTTTGGGCAAATGCTGAAGTTGCCAATGTAGCGGCGCATATTGCGCTAAGTATTCTTAAAGTTGTCATGCAGTAATAACGCTATTTATAGACTTTTTAGTATACCTTATCTGATATTGAATTTTAGAGATTCTGTTCCGTTTAGGCATAGAGTAGCCCTTTGTCCTGGTAATACTGAAGGTCCTTCCGGAGCTAATCCTAAAAGAATTAGGTCGCCGGTCTTTAGGGTATTGTCAACGCTTATTAAACTTATAGAATCGGCAACAGTAGGATGAATAAAATTTTCATTCCATTCTGTCTCATAAGACGAATCAGAATACTCAATTCTTAAATTAATCTTGCAGTCGTCAATTTCAGAAAAAGGAATCTCAGTAAATTTGCCTATTGCCAGACATTTGTCGTAACTTAAGGCTTGTGTCCAAGGAAGACCTTTTTCCTGTAAGGATTTCAGCAAGTCAGGAGCGGCAAATATGATGCATGGCGCCACGGAAGCAACATATCTGTGTGCAAATCTGGGGGCGATCCCTTTTCCTAACTTCCCGATTTTCGCAGCGAGAGCAAGCCTTGCTTCAAATCGAGGTGAAAAATCCGGCACGAAAAAGGGATTCCCTCCTTGCAAGATGCAAGCTCCGGAAATGAGAGTCCATATTGCCGGGAAGTCCGCCTGGTTTTGGCTCCCGTTGATCAGATTGTTTACAATGGCGTAGATTGTCATTTTGCAGGAATTGCTATTTTTTTACTTTCAGAGGAAGAGAGACCATCTTCTGACTCAACAACGGTGCGCAACAGGTAGATGCCTCTTTTCAAACGGGTTCCGTTGATATCTTTAAGATCCCAAGAATAGGTGAAAGAACTGTCGTTGCCGGAATAAACCTTGCGTTGTGTCTGCCATTTGAGTTGACCGCCGAGGTCGTAGCATTCTAATCTGCAATTAAGAGTGCAGAGTGGGCGATCGGTAGATACTTTCAGGTTCAGTCGGTCGTTGTTGCGGTCATAATATGTAGATATCTCTGTCACATCGGGTCGAAGATTCAAGCCAACCTTGAAATTGAGTGTAGCACTGGTGGAATTATTAGCATTGTCCCATACCGTTAGGGTCAGTTCATGGTCGCCCGGTTCAAGATCAATAAGGGGATATGATATGCTTCCTTTGGTATTGTCTTCCGGATCAGGTGTGAAATATTTGCTCACATCGTCATAAAGTTTATCTTTATCCAAAAGAATACTCATCTTATGCCCTATGCCGGCTTCTGAAATGTTGATGCCACTTTCATCGCAGAATTCAGCCAATGCCACAGGATTAGAATTCACAGTCTGAGTTCCATTTGCAGAAAGTGTGTTCACTCCAAACGATAGTATTTCCGGGCCATCCTTGTCTTCCGATGCATCTTCATTGTAGCCATATACGAAGAGTTTGTCAGTGGAGCCGCTCGCTTCAACTTTAAGAGTGTTGTCGTAAGCGTAGATAGTGATAAATGCCGGAGCATAATTGTTGGCAATTTCAGAAGGCATCATAATGGTAGCCTGCCATTGTCCATCGGTGACCATACAGGCAGCCGTTGCCAATTTGCTTGAGCGATCTTGATAATGTGATACCTTGCCTGTTTCACCCCATCCATGAGTCTCCACACTTTTCTCAGAGTCAAAAACTGTGAATTGTAACGGACCGTTAAACGCTACCGTCTCACCCGAAGCATCGGTTACCCTTCCTGAGATTTTTAACGAAGAGCGGGCACTGACAGTGGGCGCATCTGCAACATCTTTTGCTACCGGAAG
>CAMWQF010000197.1 GCA_947176285.1 uncultured Porphyromonadaceae bacterium | reverse complement strand
GAATGCAGGGAATCAAGCATCATGCACTGATTTTTAAGGTCTGCAAATTCGTATCCAACACCTTCCGCTCCATGATCAATATTGTAATCATGTATCAGTTCAAAAATCGTACTGCCTCTTTCTGCTAAGTCATCAGGCATGCTATTCATCTCAGCACCATAATCCACCGTCAATTCTATCTCACGACGGATGCTGTCTAATTCTTCCTTAATGTCCTCATATAGTGAAACCGCTATCGGCTCAATCTGATAGATTTTCATATTTGTTGTCAGTGGAAGCACAAAATAATATGGGGAACTCTTCTTTAAATCATTAATCAAATTTTTCATAAAAAAGTTGATCCGCGAAGTGTTGTAGACTGTCGGAATAGTCGGTAGCGATGGCCATATTTCATATGTAAGCCAATCTTTCATCCCCTCCGGGAAAGATCTTGTTTCGTTGAAGTATGGCAATTCCTGGGCAAATATCGCACACTGTATCTTGAAGGATTCCTTTTTGTAGTCTGACCAAAGGGGTGACAGATGAGGGAATTCAGCAGCCGTTCTGTCGACAGCGTCTGTGTTTTCATCCATAAGGGTTTTCAAATAATTGAAATACTCTCGCTGACTGTCTTTGTCCATCATGCTTGATGGTTTTGGAGAGTTTTCAGGAAGTATTGAGACAAGTTCATTAAGCAATCTACTCCTTTCTCCCATCCACATCATCTGCCCTGTTGAGAAGTCATTGAGGAGATAGTATGAGCATGAAGGTTCCACTGGCTGTTTAAGGTTGGAACGCCCCCAGTCTATAAAAACAGAAGTGGTGTTTTGCACCGGGAATTTAAGAGAAAAACGCCCGATGGAATCCAATGGTGCTGTATACACTCGGTCCTGGCTTGTGAAAAAATCAGTATACGAAACTTCAATTTCCTTGCTGATGTTCCATAGATGGTCCGGCATATCCTTAAACCAACCGTTGATCGTGATTGAATCCCCT
The DNA here is from genome assembly GCA_947176285.1 of uncultured Porphyromonadaceae bacterium. GTDB lineage: Bacteria > Bacteroidota > Bacteroidia > Bacteroidales > Muribaculaceae > Lepagella. Next base: position 4,740 of record CAMWQF010000197.1, on the reverse strand, counting down.
TCTCGGAAATCATTATTTATGAATTCTTTTGGTCCACCGACTGGATATGCAGTATTATAGATTGTTGTGATTCGGCTAACATCTTGTGCCCTGCCGTCTCCGATTTTCAGTTTTCTTATTCCATTTTTCTCTTTTCCAGATGTAACCTTAACAGACTTCTCTCCATCTGTGAGTACAAAGTGCCCTTTTTCAAAATCCTTTTCTGAATAATCCCAGTTTTTTGAATCAAAAACAGCGAATTCGGGGAAGAAACTTATAATCCAATCGCCGGATTTCATATCGCGCCAACTCGAGGACTTCAAGTCTTTTCTACGTTCTTTCACTCCATAAAAATTGAAATCTCTATCTGATGAGCCCTCTATCAAATCAAATTTTTCTGTCGTAAAGGGAAGTGGCTCAAAACTGAGCACGATGTCTGCCGATCCGATTTGTGGTACGGCAGTAAATGAATTATCAGGATTAAGACCCTTCGTTCCTAAAAGTTTGTATGATTTTCCATCCGCTTTCAAGGATGTTTCAGGAGAATAGCGGAAAGAATAATTGCTTTTTGAAGAGTGTAGTTTTATATATACATTAGTAGCCGCCGGTGTGAATTCCACCTTTGTGATTTGCAATCTTGCATTTCCCGGAAAAAGATTAGAGTTTATTTTCCCATCAGGATATTCCCATATATTTTCTTTTCCCGCAAAAATTTTAACTTTTTCTTTGCCGGTTTGTCCGAACATTGACATGCATCCGCACATGCAGATTGCCAAAAGATAAAGAATCCTATTTTTCATATTATTTTGCTTTTTGCTGGGTTAAGTATTGCGTCTATTGTGCTCGTGAGTCTGCTTCCTCTAAGTTCGCGCTCTAAAATAGTGCCGTCCGGACCAATAAGAATAATCATAGGTATGCCAGAGAATCCATATAGTTCCATCGGAGTCTGACCAGTATCAATAATCTGAGGCCATGGATATTTTAGATTTTGTAAAGCTTCCATAGTCCTATCATGACTATCCCATGTCACCACACCTAAAATCATAAATCTATCATCATCCTTGTATTTTTCATAGAGTGGACGTAGAGTCTCTTCTGCTTCCTGCTTACAAGGTCCACACCATGATGCCCAGAAATCAAGAAGAACATATTTCCCTTTGCCAACGTAATCTGAAAGTTTCACGTCTTTTCCGTCTACCGTTTTTGCATCGAAATCAATGAATGGTTTTCCTGGCATTGCATTACGCAAAGTTGTAAATTTTTTATTGAAATGATCTATTAGCGATTGGTCCTTAAGATATATTGGCATAGATTCATACATCTCATCCCATTCTTCAGGGGCGAGACCAAAGAAGCCACCAAAAAGCCTTACCGCATATTCCCCAATCCCATTTGGATTATCTGCAATAGCTTGTTTATAAAGCTGCAAACGCTTGGGACGAAGCTTATCGAATAAATGGCTGTAGATTTCCCCAAGCTCCGGTTGTTCAAAACCATGGCTTCTTAGTTCAACAGCAAATTTATCCAGTTCATCTTGAATCTTTTGTTCTTCTGAAATTAATTCCAAAAACTTATTGGTGATATTGGAACCAAAGGAAGGAAGATGGGTATCAAAATCAATTACCACCAAGGAGTCAAGAATGCAATTAGCATAATTTCTTCCATTTTCGATTCTGACATAGGCTGGGCGCTCATAACTCCCTTTAAATTGAAAACTACCGTTTGCCACCAATGTCGAGTCTATTGTTTTATTATTATCATAGTCTGACATATAAAGCATTTTTCCATCCAAGCCATCAACTTGACCTTTCACTATATAGTTTATTTGTGAATTTTCTTGGTTTGGTTTGACCTGAGATGAAGCCATGCATGTAATGGCAGCCGAGATTATAGTTTTTGGCAATGACTGACAATCTCCATAGGTGGATGCAAAAGATTTTATAACTTTTACTTTACCAGTCTGTCCCAACATTGACATGCATCCGCACATGCAGATTGCCAAAAGATAAAGATTCCTATTTTTCATATTATCTGTTTATTGATTTTCTATGCAAAGTTAATCCAAATTTTTGTAATTGACGTTTACATATGTTGATATTTAGAGGGCTTAACACTGAAATATCTGATTTTTTGTTGCTGCTATAGTTTTTTTTTATTAATTTAGAGCCCTAAAACCAATATTGTAATGAATACAACAGTTGACGAATTGCTCGGCAAGACATTTATAAGGCTTCGCTCAGACTATGGTTTCAAACGGGCTTTTGCTTCTCCTCAGCACGCAGAGGTGCTGAAAAGATTCCTAAACGCCTTGTTCGAGGGCAAGATGGTTGTCACAGAAGTTACGTTTCAGGACAAGGAGGTTCTTCCCCCCGATGCTAACGGAAAGCGAATTGTATACGATGCTTATTGTACAACCGACACTGGTTATCATTTCGTAGTAGAGATGCAGCGTAAGCAATCGGAACTCTTTGGCAAGCGCATGGTTTTCTACATATCGTCTTGCGTATTTCGTCAGGGTGAGAGCGGAGGATCTTATAAGTTCGAACCGGTGTATCTGATAGTGATAACTGATTTTGACATGAAGCCGTTCGAGCCTCGTCTTGTCAACGAGATAGTCTTGATGGAGCGAAATACAAATGTAGTATTCACCGAAGACTTCAAGATATTCTTTCTATCGCTGTCGCAGGTCAGCGATGATTGGGATAGATGTGAAACGGAACTTGAAAAAAGACTTTATCTAATAAAAAATATGGAGAAACTTGATAAAGAATCCAAACCCTATAAGACCGGGGATTATGATGAAATGTTTGAGGCATCGGAGATCGCCTCAATGGCTGCTGAAGATATAGTGGCATACCGTAACTCCATTATGTTAGAGATGGAGCATCAGTCTGAACTTGAATTCGCTAAAGTTGAAGGACGCGAGGAAGGACGTGAGGAAGGACGGATAGAAGAAAGGATGGAAGTTGCAAAAAAAATGAAGAAGAGCAAAATGCCTTTAGGAGATATTATGCTATTTACCGGATTGACAAAGGAACAGGTTCTTTCGTTATGATTCTTCATGAATATATGCTTCATTGAAAATCAATTATATTTCCTTTACATGGGTTATGCAATGGGGAATTTCTGACATATAATGGGATACGTATATCAAAGATGTGCCATTCTTTTCAATGAGCCGGCATATGATATTTTTTATCCTTGTTTTGTGATAGCCATCAAGTCCATGAAGCGGTTCATCAAGCACCAACAGTTCGGGCTGTTTTGCTAAAGTTCTAGCAAGCATGACAATTCGCTGTTCTCCTGAAGACAATTCAGAAAATTTCCTGTCTGCAAGGTGACTTATTTCCAACACTTTCATCCAATCTTCGGCAATCTTCCTCTCCTCAGGTGTGGAATTCTTATATCGTGAAAGAGAATTACGCATCCCTTGAATTATTATCTCCTTCACAGGATCGTTAGATTTGAAATATAACTGCATTTCAGGACATACATAGCCTATCGCATCCTTTATTTCCCATATGCTCTCTCCAGACCCTCGTTCCTTATCAAACAAAATGATGTCGTTTGCGTATCCCTGTGGATTGTCGGCACAAATCATACTCAAAAGCAAAGACTTTCCGGATCCGTTAGGGCCATGAAGCGACCAGCACTCCCCTCGCCTTACAGTCCAATCTAGTCCCTCAAAAATTGTCTTATCACCATATCGAGCATGTCCATTCTTGATAGAAAATACCACCCCACAATCTTCATACATCCGTAGTTTATTTCTCTCCGGCAAAGACTCGACACAAATCCCATCTGTACCATTATTCCCATTAGCCCTATTAAACTCATCAACCGATACAAGATGCCCAATCCGGCAATCCATCATCTCAATGACATAATCCACATAATCCGGAACATCCTTTTCATCGCATAATAGAAACATAATAGAGATACCACTATCTCGCAGCAACTTCATGGCATCATCAAAATCCTTGCGAGACTCTGAATCCAATCCGATGTAGGGATTATCAAGTATCAGCAAATCAGGCTTCTCACATAGAGCATTGATGATTAGAAGTTTCCTCAACTCACCACTTGAAAGATAATTAATTTTTTTCATATCAATATCCTTCAAACGAAACGCTTCAGAATAATTTTGCCACTCCTCTGACTCAATCTTTTTATTGAATATTTCTCCTACTGTCGGTACATAGTCATTAGCCGTAGCCTCCATACGTTGCTGAAATGATTGCACATCAATTCCGGTGAAAGAATGGATATCAGTAAAGGTCAGCATTTTAATCTTTGAAATATCCTCACTAAAACTTAATCTGTTGCCATAGGCATACCTTCCTTTGGCTATGACATTCCCGAGAGTAGACTTGCCGCAGCCATTCCTACCGACTACAGCCGTTACCCCTGCCGGTATTCCTCCACCGGCAGAACTATCCAGCACTACACGACCATACCCTAACCGTTCGCTCTCAAACTTCACAATCCATTTCTCCAACACCCTATTTCCTTTTCCACTTTCCATATCTTTCGCCATTTGCTACAAATGTAATAATACGAGAAACGTCTAAGATCATCTTTTGAATCAAATAGATTCCTTTTCTTTCTTATTTCGGTATTCTCTCAATTCTTCCAAATAACTTGCAGTTATGACTCCGGAGGGCAAAGCTATTACAGCCACTCCAAATAGTGACGACAACATTGAGACAACCCTTCCTATATCTGTAACCGGACATAAATCTCCATAACCAACAGTAGTCA
>CAMWQF010000196.1 GCA_947176285.1 uncultured Porphyromonadaceae bacterium | reverse complement strand
GCATTATGCATTATTAATTATGCATTAAGATTTTATCATTGATCAACCGGTACCAAAAAGTCGGTGAAAGCATAAGGTCAGCAAACTCAGAAAGCCCCATCCCTTCCGGTTTATTTTTCTCTCCTTCGGGCAAAAGAGCGTCACATTCTTTCGCAATTTCCTCAAGAGGAAGATAAGAAAATGAATCGGGATACATTTCTAACTGCTGTGCTACCGTCATTATTGCATTTTCATCGCCAAAAAGTGCCCCACGTAGCAACCACTCTTCCCCTCGCTTTGAGTCATAGGGGAGCCCTCTGCCCTGTAGCATGGCAGTTGCGGCAAGCGTTGAAGCCTTTGCCATTCGTTCTTTATCGGGAATACGCTTTGAGAGCACTTCATCTCTGTGTTTAAGGATCATCTCCATGTAGTTGAGGGCAGCAGCGGGCAGTCCTTGGTCGGAGGCGCGCTCAAACCATTGGAAAGCCCTGCTCATGTCTTTATCTACAAACTCCCCTTCTTGAAGAAGCCAGCCTATGTTGTTTGCAGCTTTCGCATCCCCTTCCCAGGCAGCAGTGAGCATCATTTCATACCCTTTCTGTCGGTCGTCAGGAAGTGAATCTCGCATAAATAGGTGATATCCCTCCATGGCAGACTCTGCCACCTGTGTCGGTGACTCAGCCCTGATATGAAAGGGAAGCATCCCTATTCCAAAAGACAATAGTACAATCCAAATCACTTTCATACTGCAAAAATAATAAAAATTCCATTAGTTTCCAACAAAAAAAGCATCGGGCAGTCAGCCCGATGCCTTTATTGCTTAAGCAAAGCCCGTTTATCTTACGATTACTTTGCTCGTGGTGTTTCCTGCTTTGATCAGGTAGATGCCGGCAGCAACAGAAACTGTCACCTCGCCATCCGGTACATTTTCGTAGACAATTCGTCCAAATGAATCGGATACACTTACATCTTTCCCTTCTGCACCCTTGATCAGAAGAATTCCTTTGCGTCCGATTACTGTGATATCAGAGGCTGCAATTTCTGAAACAGCAGAAGGTGTCAGTGTCACTTGTACTGTCTCGGATGGTTTTGATTCTCCATGATTGAAGAGACATGCCACATTATAACTTAATGTACTTTGTCCCGTAATATTAGGAATATGGGTGTAGGAGGTCTCATTGATTGGGGTCTCATTCACGCAGTCTCCATCGCAGTAGACATTGTAGCCCGTTATTTCCAAATCACTGACTTTGTCTTTGTGGGTAATCATGCGGAAGTCATCGAGAAGGAAAGCATATTTGTCGTAGGAAACGCAACGAATTGCAAAATACTTGGTGCCTTCAGGAAGGTTCACAAGATATTCTTTCCATTCTCCGGTGGTATTGAAACTTTCGAGAAGCACGAAATCGGATATTTCTTTGCCGGAAACAGAATAAAGCACCTGGAAATCATCTACTCCATAGGTGTCGATCGACTTGGAATAGAAAGAAATGGTCTGAGCGCATTCTGCTAGAAGTGGAGATATTAGCCAATCGTCATTACCCTTGTCTCCATCAGGTCGCGAAGCGAGCGAGAGGAACATCTGATGGCCGCTATGGCATGCAAATACCACATCTTCTTGAAGATAACTGTTGTAGACCACAAAAGCCATCGGGTCTCCGACTCCTGGATAGGTAAACTCACTCACATAAGTAGTGAGGCCATCGACATCAATCGTTGTCCATTCTCCGATATTGTCGTTTTCTACAACTGATGTTTCCAAACCGGTAGAGAATGGAGTATAACTTTCGAGATCATCAACCGAAGGCTTAAGCACCATATTGTTGAGGTCAGGTTGATCCCAAGTCAAAAGAACATTGTTGTCGTTGACTGTTGCCTGCAGGTTCTCCGGTTCCGGATATGAGGAAGCGATGAACCTTACGACAGCTTTTTCCGAAGTATTGTCTTCTGCTGTCTCATCAAGAGGATAGTCTATTTCAACCGTGAATTCGGGATTATCAACTGATACTACAGGCAGTGATACTGTAAACTCTACAGATTCCAATTCTTCGGCTTTGAGATCGGTGCATTCTACCGATTTCAGGATTTTCCCGTCGCATAGAAGATTGATTGAGTATGCCTCTGCAGTCTTTTTGCCGGCATTTTCAATGAGTGTCGTAATCTTGAAGTCATCATTCGCTTCTGCTGTATCAGGGGCTGAAATTGATAGAACTGCCAGATTATGGTCCGCATCGTTGCCAATACGTAGATTGTCAATGGCGAGGAGGTTGTAGTCTACCAAACTTGCCTCAAACTTTAGACACACGATTTGTCCTTTGTAGGCAGAGAGATCTACGGTCTTTCTCTTCCACTCTAAATCCAATTCTCCGAATTCGATGTCGGAAACTAATTCGCATGTCTTGCCGTTGTCTACATATACTCGCAGTGTGTTGGATGTATCTACATAGTCAAATAGATAGAAAGATACTACGGGATTTTCAAGATTTGAAAGGTCAAATAGACTTGATACCAACGTAGCATTCTCGTAGCCGATTTGATATGTCAGATAGGCAGCGGCTACTGAGCCTCCATCATATCCGGGGAAAGGAAGTTCATTGGCTGGATAGATATCCCAGGCTAAGAAGCCCTCAGAAGAGGATTCTGCTCCCCATTCATAGTCGGATACTCGTCCTCCGAAAGATTCTCTTGCAGGTGTCTTCTCAGGACGTCCGAATGGTGCTATGTTTGAGATGGCGCGTTCTCCGACACCTCCTACCGACACTGCTTCGATGAAGTAGTTGACAAACACCTGGTCGGCTTCCGGATCAATCACTTGTTCTGTGAATCTTGTTTCTTTTAAGCCGGAGGCAATTTCAAGGAGAGCGGAACCATTGATCGAACGGAGTACGTTGTAGGTAACTTCTGTGCCCGAAAGGCTATTTTCATTCATGTCATATTCCGGGGCTATCCATGTCAAGACTGCCTCTCCTGGGTTGGATCCAAAAGTGACAGTGACATCCTCTGCACTCATAGGTTGCACCAATCCGACATAAGCTGATATTAATGTTTCAGCACCTCTCCCGTATGAGTTATAGGCAGTGATGACATAAGTGTTGTTGCCGTTGATGGGACTGTTGTCTGTGTAAGATAGGGTCTCTCCGGCATTACCTTCCAGTCTTGCAATTTCATTGCCGTTGCGTTCAATTGTGGCATATGAAAGATTTGTAAGAGGATTCCCCTCGATGTCAGATTTCGGCATTGTGAATGAGATCACAGCAGATAGCAATCCGGATGGATCCGCTTGGACTTCTGCATCTGTGACTGCAGCCGGCGCAAGTAGGGTGCTTCCTCTGGTAATAAATACATTGTCGATGAAAAGTTTATTCTGGTCGGGTTCGCTTATTGCGTGATAGCCAACATAATAGATTCCGCTTTCTTTAGGAGTGAATGTGGCAGAGTATTTGGCATATTCTTCTGTGTACTTGAGAATCACATTGGGTAGGATTACTTCTGCTGCATCAAGTGATTCTCTATCAGTGCCTTTGGCTACTGCAATCTCAAATTTCTCTTCATAAGCCGGGGTGCCGTGAGCATCACAACCGATTTCGTAGATTTTTCCGCCTTCAAGTCTGACTGGATGAAGTATTGCCCAGTCATCATGAGGTGTGGAATATGAGTAGTTGATTAAAATGCGTCCTTGCTCACCAAAAAAATTATATTCCCACGTGCGGCCGTCTTTGTTGGCATTCACTATTGTGAAAAGATCCATGCTTGAGTAGTCTTGGAAGTCTTCTATAAAGGGAAGCGATAGATAGCCTGTCACGTAATTGTTAGAAACTGATTCTTCCGATTTGCTGTCGCCATAGTGGGCTCGCACCCCGAAACTATGTCTGATAAGTTCTTCCGAATCAGGCAGATCGCAAATGAAATAATTCTCTTTCAATCCTTCTGCAACAGTTTTTCCGCTCGGATATGCAACAATAGAGTAGGTCACGCCATCATCTGCTGCACCGGGTATAGTTACCATTTCCCATGATAGGTTGAGTTTGTCTTCTTGGCGAAGTAGGAGTAAATATTGGGGAGCATCCGGTTTGGCATAACCAACCCATGCAGTGAGTGTGGCAATCTGGTTGTCGCCTGCCGCGTTTGATAGCACTACAGAGAATGTATATTCACCTGAAGACGGAACTTCAAGTTGGCAAGACACGTTTTCGCCTGGATTTCCCTCGCCTGTGGCTGATTCATGTCCGTTGATTCTTACTGAATAAGCCACCTTCCCTTCAAGTGAATTTCCACTTTCCGATACTTCCGGTATCTGAAAATTGAAATTGCCCTTTAGGGAATTCAAGGCAAAATCAAGCGCAAGATCAGTAGCTTTGGCAGGTGCGCCTTCTGCGCTGACTTTCTCAGGCACAAATAAACTCAATACCTGTGCTTTCTCAGGAAGAGGAAAAAGGAATGTCGGAGTGCCTGTCGATAGGTCGATTTCATACATGTCCGACACGTAGTCTGTGTAATGAATGTAGAAGCATCGTCCTGATTCGGCATCAATGGTTCCGCAAGTCATTTTTGTGCTGGCAAGCCCTGTCTGTCCTATTACAGAAAATGCGCCGGAATTCTTATCGAATTTTACTAATGTGCCATCTTTTTTCACACCGTAGACAATTCCTTCTCTGCTGCACATAAGGGCTGCCCAGTCTTCAGTGCCTACTGTGCTCAAAGTTGTAAATGAATATGTTTCCATATCCATCATTCCGAAATAGTAGTAATCATCATCTCGGGTGATGGCATATGCACGACGAGTGAGGGGATCAAATGCCATTGCACGAGCATTGAAATTATAATCGCCTGGTTCTTGGCTTTCTGTCCAATCCCGAGTGTCATAGATATTGTATTGCATGCTCAGCACCCAACCTGAATATAGTTCAGGCTGCGTAGCAAAATATTTGGTGCCGGCATATACCTGACCGTAAGAGGTCAGCATATCCTCGTGAAGGCTCACCTGTTTGAGTGCGGATGTGCCGATTTCATAGATACCCACTTTACCAATGCCGGTGGCTACCCATGAATCTGCATAACATACACAGCCCATAAGTGTAGGCATATCAGCGGCTGCCTTTGCCGGCATCTTTGCAGGTATAGTTGGTGACGTCTTTATTGGAGTATAGGGCAATAGAGGATTCTTGCGTATGATTCCATTATAGGAAAACGCAGAAAGGTCTTCTGCATAAGAAGATACCTTCCATTGCAACTGATTTTGGTCCATTTTCTTAAGACCGGGATTAGGTTTGGCTTTCCCTAATGAGATAGGGGAGCGGGAGGTTGCCTCTTTAAACTTTGCCGGATGTTGAGTGGCAAATGAGCAAACGCACAAACTTGCCAACAGCAGCAAGGAGGCAAATGAGAAACTCTTTAGATTCATTAGTCGTTGTTGTTTGTTAATAGATATATTGCAATTCCTTTGCAAATTTAATTAAAATAATCGGATTTTTTAGATTGGTAGATAAAAATAATTGGTATTTTGCGTAAATGCGACATTTTTTAACATATTTATGTCTCGCGCCCTTCCCCAAATTCCCACAATAGTTGTTGTTATTATCAAAGCACCACAACGACGCTATATTATCCCCCTCGCCCCTAGATCCCCCGAAACCTAGATCCCTAGAAACCAAGATCCCACGACCCCACGCAACCAAGACCCCACCAAAACTTGATACCGAAAAACCTACAAACCGATAAAAATAAAAACTAAGAACGGCAAACCAAGATA
>CAMWQF010000195.1 GCA_947176285.1 uncultured Porphyromonadaceae bacterium | reverse complement strand
AGACGGGCTGCAGCGTTGATACGCTGGATCCAGAGGGCGCGGAAATCGCGCTTTTTCTGCTTGCGGTCGCGGTAGGCGTAGGTGAGACCCTTCTCCCATGTATTCTTTGCTACGGTCCACACATTACGGCGGCTGCCATAGTAGCCACGGGTGAGTTTAAGGATTTTCTTGCGTTTTGCTCTTGAGGCAACGTGATTTACTGATCTTGGCATTTTTTTTGAAGTTTTTTGAATGTCAGCGGCTGTATTGCACTTTGAAGCTGGGCATTCGGTTTGTAAAAAATGTTTTTGTTTGTTCTCCCGTTAGGAAAAGATTAGCGGAGGTTGAGAAGTGACTTCACCTGGCGCATGTTAGCGCTGTCTACAAGTGCAGTGTGGTCGAGGTTTCTCTTACGCTTAGTGCTCTTCTTTGTCAGAATGTGGCTGTGGTAAGCGTGTTTTCTTTTGATCTTTCCTGTGCCGGTGAGCGCGAAACGCTTCTTCGCCGCGCAGTTGGTCTTTACCTTTGGCATTTTGTTTAAATTTTTAGTTGTTTGTTTTTACCTCGGCAGCGTTCCCTATCCCTCCGAGGAGGGGAGAGATGTGCCTACGGTCTCTAATTATTAAATTGGTTCTTCCGAACTTTTTTATTCTTCACTTGCCGGTTCCTCAGCAACTTTATTCGCTTCCGGTTTGGGTCCCTTCTGCTTCTGGTTTTCCTGCTTTGGAGCCTGCTTCTTCGTGCCGCCTTTGAGTGGAGCCATCATGATAGTCATGCGTTTTCCTTCCAGCACCGGCATCGACTCCAATCTGCCATAATCTTCAAGATCATTGGCAAATCTGAGCAGAAGCACCTCTCCTTGCTCTTTGAATAGGATGGAGCGGCCCCTGAAAAATACATAAGCCTTCACTTTCGATCCCTCCTTCAGGAATCCCATCGCATGTTTCAGTTTGAAGTTGTAGTCATGATCATCAGTCTGAGGACCGAAACGGATTTCCTTCACCACAACTTTGGCAGCCTTTGCCTTCTGCTCCTTCATGCGTTTCTTTTGCTGATAGAGGAATTTCTGGTAGTCGATGATTCGGCATACCGGTGGATCTGCCTGCGCCGTAATCTCTACGAGGTCAAGTTCCAGTTCCTCAGCAAGACGGCGTGCCTTATCGATAGGGTAGATGCCTGGCTCTACGTTGTCGCCTACAAGACGCACCTCGCGGGCGCGGATCCTTTCATTGATGACGTGCTGGTCCTTGCCGTTGCCGTTACTGTTTCTGTCGCCGGGCGAAGGTTTCTGTCCCGGCTTCGGACGATTGGCTCCCTGCTGGGGGCGTGGTCCGCTAAATTGGGGTTTTTTCTCCAAAGTGTGGGTTTGTTAGTTTAACTTATGTTTTATTTTGGTTATTATCACTGTCACTCTTCTCTATGAGTGGCTTCTTTGACTTCATTATTGACAAGGGCAGCAAAATCTGCAATGCTCATCACACCCTTGTCTCCTTCACCCTGCTTGCGCACGGCTACACTGCCGTCGGCAGCCTCTTTTTCGCCTACGATCAGCAAGTAAGGGATTTTCTTCAGTTCATTGTCGCGGATCTTCTTGCCGATCTTCTCGTTGCGGTCGTCAATGATGGCGCGTACACCATCCTTATCGAGTTGCTTCACGACTTCACGGGCATAGTCATTAAACTTCTCAGAAATAGGAAGCACGACACACTGATCCGGTATCAGCCAGATAGGAAGTTTTCCGGCAGTATGCTCAAGAAGCACGGCAACGAACCGTTCCATTGACCCGAAAGGAGCACGGTGGATCATCACCGGACGGTGCTTCTGATTGTCTGCACCTGTATATTCAAGACCGAAACGTTCCGGAAGGTTATAGTCTACTTGGATAGTACCGAGCTGCCAACGGCGACCAATCGCATCTTTCACCATAAAGTCGAGTTTAGGACCGTAGAAAGCAGCCTCGCCTTCCACTTGCTTTGCTTTCAATCCTTTTTCAGCGCAGGCCTCTATGATAGCATTCTCGGCAAGATGCCAGTTCTCATCCGAACCAATATATTTCTCCTTATTGTTGGGATCACGTAGAGAAATCTGAGCCTCAAAATTCTTAAAGTCAAGGGCTTTGAAGATATATAGGATGATATCCATTACTTTTAGGAATTCACCTTTGATCTGCTCCGGAGCGCAGAAGATGTGGGCGTCATCCTGAGTAAATCCGCGTACTCTCGTCAAGCCATGGAGCTCGCCGCTCTGTTCATAACGATAAACTGTTCCAAATTCTGCCAGACGCATTGGAAGGTCTCTGTAACTGCGTGGGGCAGCCTGATATATCTCGCAGTGGTGAGGGCAGTTCATAGGCTTAAGCATGTATTCCTCGCCCTCTTCCGGAGTGTGGATAGGCTGGAAAGAGTCCTTGCCATATTTTGCCCAGTGGCCCGAAGTCACATAAAGTGCCTTGTTTCCGATATGCGGGGTGATCACCTGAAGATAGCCGTATTCCTTTTGAATCTTGCGTAAGAACTGCTCCAGGCGGTCGCGAAGGGCTGCGCCCTTTGGAAGCCACAATGGCAGACCCTGGCCCACTCTTGGAGAGAAGGCAAAGAGTTCCATTTCTTTTCCGAGCTTGCGGTGGTCGCGTTTCTTTGCTTCTTCAAGGAGAGCGAGATACTCGTCAAGCATCTTTTTCTTCGGGAAAGAAATTCCGTATACGCGCACTAACTGATCTCTCTTTTCATCGCCTCTCCAATATGCACCGGCAAGTGAAAGAATCTTCACAGCCTTTATTGGTGCTGTATTCGGAATGTGCGGACCGCGGCAAAGATCGGTAAATTCTCCCTGTGTATATGTAGTGATGTGGCCGTCCTCAAGTTCGCTGATGAGCTCACATTTGTATGTCTCGTTGCGGTCGCCAAACATCTTGAGGGCATCTGCTTTTGAGATGTCCTTGCGTACGATTGCTTCCTTGCGCGCAACAAGTTCCTGCATCTTCTTCTCAATCTTCGGGAAGTCTTCAGATGTGATCTTGTGTTCGCCCGGGTCGATATCGTAATAGAATCCGTTTTCGATTGCAGGTCCGATACCGAATTTTACGCCGGGATAAAGTTCCTGAAGGGCTTCGGCAAGAAGGTGTGCAGATGAGTGCCAGAAAGCATGTTTGCCTTCCGGGTCGTCCCACTTGAAGAGTTCGATGGTAGCGTCCTCGTTGACAGGACGGGAGATGTCCCAATCCTGACCGTTGATTTTGGAGGCAAGCACATCAGCAGCAAAGCGCGGGCTGATGCTCTCTGCTATCTGAAATGGCGTCACGCCTGCTTCAAACTCCTTTTTCGATCCGTCTGGAAAGGTTATGGTGATCATGTTGATTTACTTCTTTTGTTAGTTTAATAATTTGTCAATCACGCACATAAATGGTCCAAAAGCGGCAATAGACCATTTCCGGGCGAGATTTAACGCGCAAAGATACAAAAAAAATCACACATCCACAAATATTTGCCTTCTTATTTGTTTAATAAGAGTATTTTATTAATTTTGCACTCCGAAGTTTCACGCAAAGTTTGCGGTGGAGCAGAGAGCGCAAAGAAAAAATTCTAAACCCCAAACCCACAAAAAACATTAACCCTTTATACCTTTAAACGATTAAACAATTAAACAACTAAACCAAAAATGATAAAAGAAGAAGTAAAGGCTCTCCTCGAAGAGTATCTGGATGCTCCCGAAGCATGGAGCGACAACGTTATGATAGAAGTAGATCCCAAGACTCTTGACTGCCGTCTTTATGATGAAGACGATGTCGATGTGGAAACGTCGGATAAAGACTATTGGGAAGTGATGGAGCTCCTGCAGATGGCATCAGACGACACTGGCGCCTGGGAGATAGACCCGGAAGCGCTCGACGAACTTGCCGCCTCATATCAGTATCAGTAAATGGGAGTAATTGAATAAAAAATCCGGAGGATGCTAATTTAAATGCATCCGCCGGATTTTGATTATTTCCGAATGATAACTTTTCGTCCCTCTTTAATGCATATTTGTCCGGGAGTAGGACTGTTGATGTGTCTGCCTGTAAGATCGTAGATTCCATCTGTTCCTATTCCCTGAGTTTGGCATTCTGGTATTTCGACAACACCCGCGAAATCTTCAGACTCTTTGATATTGGTAAAATAATCCCATCCTGCCATTTGCCGGTAACTTTCAGCACTTCCCTTTGGTACGTAGAGCGGAGTCTCTCGGGGTGTAGCATACTGGCCCTTGATGGCATCGTAATAGCCGAAAGGCGTCAATTCAGGATACACGTTATCGCATAGAGCGATCGGAGGAATTGAGGCAGCGCAAGAAATGCGTTTTGCGTTTTCCCATCCTGCTGCAGCCCCCGCTTGAATTGATTTTAGAGTGGAAGGGAAATATGCGTTTTCGATACTATAACAGTCTCGGAATGCGTTAATCCCTATATATTCCAGGCCTTCAGGAAGTATAACTTCGGTTAATGCTTGGCAATATGAAAACGCTTCCTCGCCAATCTCTTTCAGGCTCGAAGGAAAATCAAATTTTTCTATCGCCCATGAGCCTTGAAGCATTTTTGCGGGAATTTTTTCTAATGATGAAGGGAGATTAAGTTTTTGTAGACTGGGGCAAGAGCCAAAAGCCCTTTCTCCGATATACTTGCAAGATTCCGGAACAGTCAGTTCCAATAGTCTATCACTCATAAGAAATGCCTCATCCCCAATTTTTTCAAGCCCTTCCGGAAGGTTGACGCTCTTCATGTATGAGTCGAAGAAAGCGAGAGTTTCCAATTCCTTGATAGAAGAGGGGAGTTCTATCGATTCTATTCCGAAGCATTTGCTGAAGCAGCACCAAGGAATGACTTCAACTCCTTCAGGAATATGCAGGCAATCGGTCTTTATCCAGCGGCATCCTGAAAATGCTCCGGCTCCAATGACTCTTAATGTAGAAGGAAGATTCAGTTCCTTGATTGCAGTAAGATGAAAGGCATCTTTGCCGATTGTCTCTATATTTGGAGGTAGGGTTATGTAGTCAACATAAAAAGGTAATGCCCCTTGTGGTAAAGTCTGATGCTGCTTGTTATAGAATGCACTGTCAGGAATGGCCTGGTTTTCAGGGTTTGAAAAAGCGAGGTTAATTCCTTTCAAGTTGCCATGAAGGCCTGCTTCCCACATGGTTTTAAAATCCGACTTGTTTATTGGACCTCTAACTATCAGAGAATCCATAGCCATCAGTTTGTCGCCTATGGCATCTGCCAATTCGCCGGCATTCTGCAGCGTAACATCTACAATAATAGGATCGTTGGTGACACGTTTATTGCTTTCTCTGATAATATTGAGGTTTTCTTCCGGATTGCCTGTCTGGTATGCATGAATGCTTAAAGAAGGCATCGCCAACATTGCCAATCCAACAGCATTGAATAATAATCTTTCTCTCTTGGTCATCATTACTTTGAAAATTTTTTAGTGTCGATTATCTCGTCATTAATAATATATGTAATCAAAATAGCAATAGAACAAATACTTTTGGGATAAATTGAAGTTGTTTCATATAGTTCTGATTTTTGGCAAAGTTGTAGATTTTTCGGCTTGTTCCATAAAAATTAAGTTAAAATAACTTCATTTTCTTGCAAATTTACACTCAAATTTCGACAAATGCAAATTTTTGTGTATAAAAAAAAGAGTTGCAGTGAAAAACTGCAACTCTTTTTCAGTGTCCGAAATGAGACTCGAACTCACACGAGCGAAAGCTCACTACCCCC
>CAMWQF010000194.1 GCA_947176285.1 uncultured Porphyromonadaceae bacterium | reverse complement strand
CAATTAATATCGCAAAATTAATAAAATATTTCTGTAATCCAATTTTTTTTTGTAATTTTGCATACTGAATCAGGTAAAAACATTCAGTATTTAGGCTATTGCCTCAGTTTTCTATAGGTATAATTTGGAAAAGTCATTTTGACTGGTAAGATAATGTTAAAGAAGAGTACGCTTGAACATATCATAAGCAACGACATGTCGGAAATGTGGAATGCACTTCTACCGGAGGAAAAGCGCATTGTCACCGATAATTTTATCATATCTACTTACAAAAAAAATCAGATTATTTATTCAGAGAATGAAAATCCTGAATACCTTTGGTGCTTGCTTAAAGGAAAAGTAAAAATGTATAAAGCAGGCGTAGGCGACCGCGTACAAATACTTCGGCTTTATAGTCCGGTACAATACTTCGGCTACCGCGCATACTTCGCAAAGGAGCCTTACGTTTCCTCTGTTGCAGCAGTAGAAGAGTCTGTCATCGGGCGCGTGCCTATGAAAATTGTGGAGAAACTGATACGTGGCAATATTGATTTGGCAATGTTCTTCATCCATGAACTGTCGCGCAATCTCGGAGGTTCTGACACTAAAATAGTAAACCTTACCCAAAAGCATATTCGTGGTCGCTTAGCCGATGCCCTACTTTTACTGAGAGACAACTATGGCCTTGAAGATGATGGAGCAACCCTTCGCATATACATGAGTAGAGAAGACCTTGCAAGCCTGAGCAACATGACTACAGCCAATGCTATCCGCACACTTGCCACTTTTGTGACTGAAAAACTTATCCTCGTAGACGGACGTAAAATAAAGATCATCAACGAAGAGCAGCTACAAAAAATATCAAAAAACGGATAGTCTTGTCCATAAATTATAGAAAATTCCCATTCTTTGGAACGCTCTAAAAACTATGAAGTAGTTTTTTGAGTCCTTTTCTGTCAATCTTGCCATTAGATGTGCGAGGGAATTCGCTTATGCATACAACATCTTTGGGGGCTTTAACTCCCAAGTCAAGAATTTTCCTATATTGACGAAGTCTCACGCCAACTGCTTCTTTTATCAAGTCTTCCGGAATATTTCCCTTTGCCGATTCGACTACCATGACTAACTTTTCGCCCCACTTCTTATCAGGCACCGACGATAAGCAATAGTCAAAAGCCACAAAAGCCCCAAGTCTCCTTTCAAGTTCTTCCGGAATGATTTTGATGCCCCCGCTTATCACACAGTTATCTGCCCTACCAAGAATGTGAAAACTATTCTCGCCAACAATCTCAGCAAGGTCATTTGTGACGAGAGTTTCGCCATTCGGAAGTGTAATTCTAAGGCATCCTTCACTATTCACCTCTACAGATATGCCTTCAAGAGTTGCAAAAGGTGCATCTTCCTCATCTACTTTTCTCAAAGCAATATGAGAAGCGGTCTCTGTCATACCATAAGTCTCCCATGCATCATATCCGGAAAGAGCAATTCTTCTCCGCAACATTGGAGGAATAGCAGAACCGCCTATCAAAATGTGCTTTATTCCCGACCATTTATCGGAAGCATCAAGAATCCATTCCATTTGAGCAGGGACCACCGACAATAGATCAATTTTTTCATCTTTTGCCACTCCTCCTAACGGACGAGATGATGGAATCTCGGATGTGAGTTTGCATGAAGCCACATCAGCCCGCACTGCCATCATTTTTGATGCAATGTAGATGAAGTCAAGACATGTGTGAAGCCGGCTTTCTCTTGAAATTTCAAAAAATTTATTAGTGCGCTTCGCACTCTCTCTCATGAATTCCTTAGATAGTCTTATTTCTTTTGGTTTTCCGGTTGAACCTGACGTGAAGCACTCCACATACTCCGATTCATCATGCCAAATATGTTCAAATTCTTCTTGATTCATATAGTATCAATATTTCCAGTCAAGTTTAGAATAAATGTCATTATCAATCTCAACAGAAGAATCATATCTCAAACAATCGGAGTCGAGACGTAGAGGGCAATCGAAATTATTGGTGAAAAGTCCTCCTGTACCAAGTCCTTGAGGTATGGTAGTATCAAGTACGGCAGTCCATTGAGCCAAAGCATTTAGTCCGACATTTGACTCAAGTGCCGAAGTGACCCACCATCCGATACCTCTTTCTTCTGCTAATTTAATCCATTCTTCAGCCCCTGAAAAACCTCCACACAAAGATGGTTTCAATATGATATATTCAGGACGCACCTCATCAAGAAGCATCGACTTCTTTTCTTTGGAGTAAATTCCGATCAATGACTCATCGAGTGCTATCTTCAAGGGAGACACTTGGCAAAGAAAGGCCATAAGTTCAGGATATCCAGCAGGTATCGGTTGCTCTATGCTGTGCACACCCAAATCTGCAAGGCGTTTGAGTCTTGGAAGTGCATTATCCATAGTGAAACCTCCGTTTGCATCTACCCTGATTTGAAGCGTTGAGTCAGAATATTTTTTGCGGATATATTCTATCATCTGCACTTCTTTCTTCCAGTCGATAGCCCCGATCTTAAGTTTGATGCAATGAAATCCTTGCTCTACTTTTTCATCTATGCGCTCGATCATTTCATCGAAATCACCCATCCACACAAGTCCATTGATCTCAATACTTCCTTTCCCTGCTGTAAACCCGGATGGGAAATAGACATGCCGGCATCCACCTGCGTAGTCGCGCAATGCTTGTTCCAAGCCAAAATGAATACTGCTATGGCTCGACAAATCTGTCTCTTTACCAAGGGCTACATTGGCAAGAAGTTCTATCAACTTATAGACATAATATCCATCGGCTTCCGGGGAAAGACCCGGAAAAACCGAGCACTCTCCTATTCCGAATCTGTCAGGATCGCCTTCATCAAAAACTTTAATGAAAAATGTAGGTTTTTCTGTCAGGATTCCTCGGCTCGTGCCTGCAGGATTCTTAAATTTCAATATATATGGAGCGTATGCAAGTCTCATGGGAAGATAGTATATTTGCCAAAGTCCGGATCGCGCTTTTCGAGGAATGCGTTTTTACCCTCTTGCGCTTCATCCATCATATAATACATCATAGTTGCATCGCCGGCAAACTCCATCATTCCTCGCTGTCCATCAAGTTCTGCATTCAAAGCCCGCTTGATCATTCGGATCGCAAAAGGAGAGCGTTTCATAATAGTCCGACACCATTCCACTGTCGTCTCCTCAAGTTTATCGAAAGGCACTACACAATTCACCATTCCCATCTCAAGTGCCTCCTGAGCCGAATATTGTTTGCAAAGGAACCAAATCTCACGTGCTTTCTTCTGACCTACGCACCGAGCAAGATACGAACTTCCAAATCCGGCATCAAAACTTCCAACCTTAGGACCTGTCTGCCCAAATTTCGCATTTTCTGATGCTATTGTCAAGTCACAAAGCACTTGCAAAACATTACCACCACCTATTGAATAACCATTTACCATAGCAATCACCGGCTTCGGTATACTTCTTATGGCATGGTGCATTTCAAGGACATTAAGTCGCGGAGTGCCATCTTCATCTACGTAACCTCCTATTCCCTTAACATTCTGGTCGCCTCCGGAACAAAACGCCTTGTCACCAACACCGGTCAGGACCACAACTCGTATATCACTTCTGTCTCGGCAGATACGCATGGCGTCAAGCATCTCAAAATTGGTCTTTGGACGGAATGCATTATACACTTTCGGCCTATTGATTGAGATCTTTGCTATTCCTTCAAATTCCTCAAAGAGGATGTCTTCATATTCTTTTATTGTCTTCCAATCAAACATACTAATTTATTTATTTTTAATAAAATAATTTTTTAATACTACGGCACTTATTTCTGGAGGTGTCCGCACTACAAGCAATCGAGCAAAATCAGAATCTTCTTCCAACCAATTCACACCTTCTGCAAGTTGAGACATATCAGAAGCAAACATGACATCTATTCCGTAAGCCTTTGCAATGGCTCCAATATCCGGAAGATTCTCTACGCAAAAATATGTATCCAACGTCTCCTTGGGAATTGATGACGTAGACTTGATAAATCTGAAAATTCCACCTCCTGAATTATCAATCACTATCATTCGCATGTCATCCGGCACATCATGAAGCGCAGAAGCGCCGGAATCGTATAGCCAGGAGATATCTCCTGATATTAAAGTAGTGTTACCATTATAGTTCCACGCTCCACCCACAGCCGTAGATGTGCTTCCATCTATCCCTGAAACTCCTCTATTACAATATTGAGCATGGCAATTATGAGGCAGCAACTGTGAATATCTTACCGGAGTTCCGTTAGACACAAACAGATTATCAAATTTCAGATTACTGAAGATATAATCCAATGCCCTCAGGTCGCTCCATGGAGATTTATCTATATACTGTCGAGTCAGTCTTAATGATTTCTTTCTTAATCCCAGCCATTCTTCATTATAATCCGACTTTATATCAATCTTCAATTTTCTAATTGCTCCACTAAGCTGTCTTAGAAAAGAATCGGGTGATATCTCTATTTTCTCAGTCAGCGACTTGAAGCAATCGCAAAAATAATTGGAATAGCCTAAACTCCAATGCCGTTTGGGGGGATAAGAACGAAGGTATTGTTTGAGCATTCTCGAAACAAGAGCCCCTCCTAAAGAAATCACAATATCAGGACGCATTGACTCTTTCTGCTCTTCATCCATATCGCAAAGCACAGCATCTATCATAATGGATAAAGGCTGGGGATCGTGAAGATTGGCAAGAGTTTCAGCCATCACCACTACATTTGGATACCTACTGAACATCCTGACAGCCCTATCGAGATTATGATCAGGAGTGGCAAAGCCGGCTATGAGCATCACCTTCGCTCCAGCAGCATCAATTGCCAATTTCTTAAGTACATCTTGAGATATAGAATCGGAAGCAGAAATTTGGACTACTTTCCGCTCTGTTTCTTTATATATATCAGACATATCCCCTAACGGATCAGACAACTGGACATTGATATGTACGGGCCCCGGTTTTCCTTCTTTTGCTTTAAGGAGCGCTTCATTCAAAGTTCTATTAACTGTCCATTTAACTTCATCAGTATATTCCCTATCCCTACCTTCAGGAATGGCACGCACATCGTAACTTCCTTTCACTATATGGCTGAGCACTCCAAACTGTCGGATCGTTTGCGAGTCATCTTGGTCTATCCATTCGCGAGGTCTATCAGCAGAAACCACTATCAATGGCAGTCCTGAATAATATGCTTCCGCTATAGCCGGAGCATAATTGAGTACAGCCGAGCCGGAAGTACAGATTAAAGCTACCGGTTGCTGGCTCACAAGGGCACATCCATATGCCTGAAAAGCAGCACTTCGCTCATCAATCACTATATACTTTGTGATTTCTTCGCAAGCATCAATAGCCAAAAGAAGCGGAGCATTGCGCGACCCCGGACTGCAATAAGCAGTTTGCACGCCATGCGCACTCAGCAATTCCACTATTTGCCTGCAATATATATTGGATGTATTGACCATGAATTCTACTTATTATTAAGGGAGCAACGTTTATCTCGCCACTCCCCTTAATGGAATATCAAAATCTCAATCAGATTGCCGAACGAACAATTCCTCTATTGGAATTCTCTACAAAGAACACTATTTCATCTCTGAATCTTGAAGGTGGACACACCTCTTTAATCATTTTAACGGCATTAGTCACATTCAAATCACTGAGATATAAAATTCTGTAGATTTCCTGAATTTGCTGGATTTCGTCAGGTTTGAATCCACG
>CAMWQF010000193.1 GCA_947176285.1 uncultured Porphyromonadaceae bacterium | reverse complement strand
GTAAGAACACAATAAAGAGTAAATCCGGAAAGTCATAAAGTATGACTTTCCGGATTTACTCTTCCATTATACCTTAATATTTCTAACAATTCGTTGTGCTTTTAATATTAAGACATCACAAGTTGAAATAAGTTGCATCCATACCCCTCATTTTTAGCACTTTTTCACATTTATTTATCTTCTTTTGGGAGTTCGGACTGCAAACTCGGGATGCTCCTCAAGAGTGAAATTGAAGAAATCGTTGTATGGCTTGAGGATACGGAATAGATCCGAAAGTTTCTTGACAACATTCTTAGATTCGAACGACTTGTCGGTGAGAGCTGCCGAATACACGAAACTCTTTGGCTTCAACAGGTCGATATGCTCCCAATCCTTTGGAAAACCTTTGGGTGCAGTCTTCAGAGGCTCCTGCCAATATGGCTTAAAAACCGCAGCAAATTCACGATTGCAGATTATTCCAAGATATTCATCCACGTTATGGTATATTTCACTTCGATATTCCTTCAGCAGCGGTGCCTCAGGAAACCATGCGCCACCAGACACAAGGCATTCCTCAGGCTGGATATGGACATAATATCCACAGAACTCACTTTTCTTGCCCCCTAGCGGATTAATATATATACCGATATGGTCTTTATACGGGGTCTTGTCTGCGGAAAAGCGAGTGTCACGATAAATTCTGTAAAGGCAATCGGATGGCGTCAGCATTGCCGCTTCAGGTTCAATTTCAGTCAGGGCATCAATCAGTTGCTGAGTAAAAGCCTCCACCTGAGCCTTTACCTTCATGTATTCATCTTTATGTTCGTTAAACCAGTCTCGGTTATTATTAGCCGCCAACTGTTTCAAAAATTCTAATACTTCTTTCATATTTCGTGTTTAAGTTTAGCAAACTCAACTTAATGTTGTAAGGTTATTACATAATATAACAAAAATCTCTCCGAATTTGCAAAAATCAGTATAAAAAGCGTTATATAAGTTATGACAGGCAAAGAATTCGATTGTTTTTTTCGGAAGTGGTATCTTCCGCTCGGAATGTACGCACTCCGCATCGTAGAGGATGCTCAGAGTGCCGAAGACATCGTGGAGGATGCCTTCACAAAAGCCTGGCAACTAATCGAAGAAGGGAAGGACATAGCCGACTTAAAGTCATATATGTACCGGATGGTACACAACGGCTGCCTATCCTTCCTGCGCAGCAAAAAGGAAACTGTCGGCATTGAATTCATACCGGAAGCTGACGAGGAAGCGGTAGACACTTCCGAACGTGATGCCATGATATGGAAAGCAATTGACGAGCTGCCCGAAAAATGTCGGGAGATTTTTCTGCTCAGCAAACGCGATGGCCTATCCAATGATGAGATAGCCCTGCAAATGGGTATCTCTGTGAAAACCGTCAAGAATCAGATGACCAAAGCCTTCGCCCGACTGCGAGAAGCCCTCTCGTCGGGTCATAAACCATTCTTCCTCCCATTCCTCTGACAGCCGTTAACAAAATATTTTTTAATTTAGGATAGGACTTTTAGGTATTGTATGCGTCTTTGGTGTAGAAAACGACACAAAAAGACGCATAAATTATGTTTATTCCGATAAACTTTGATGAAAACAACGACAACTTATGGACAAAAACAAGGAAATCAACTTCATCGCCAAGCATTACCATAAAGGACTTTTCGCTATAGGGCCTACATTGCGCCGAATCAAAGGGGGCAAGACACCATGGTGGACACCCCAGCGGATTGCCGCAGCATGCATCGCTGCCGCCATTCTCACGGCTACTGCTTCTATATTAGTACATAATTACCGGATATCCGACATAGAGCCGGAAACTACTAACGTAGAACTGTCTACAATACCAGCTTCCGAGATAGTACGCGTAATTGACTTTGAGAAGGCGTCACTGCCTGAGGTTGTGGCGAAAATTCGAGAAGTGTATGGTGTGGAAGTCTACGATATTCCTTCCGAGCCTGACCAATACACACTCTCGCTCCACTACGAAGGCTCAGCACTCGACCTAGTGGAAACAATCAATGACATACTTGACACTGATATGAAAGTAACAGAATGATGATTAAACTTAAAAGAACTGCCATATTATCCGGGCTCCTCACAATGTCGCTCGTGGCAGCCGCCCGTGACATCACCGTAAAAGCCACTGACAGGCCTGCAGCAGAGGTGTTCCGGTCCATAATGCAGCAAACCGACCGCAACTTCGTGTATTCCTCCGATCTGCTAAAGGACATGCGCATCACCGTAGACGTAAACAAGCGACCACTGAAGAGGGTGCTCGACGAAATTTTCAGAGACACAGACATAGAATACAAGATAAAGGGGAAGAACGTAGTTCTTAAGAAAAAGAAGGCAGAGAAACCAAAGAAAACCAAGTCTTTACAAAAGGGTACAGCCCCAAATCTCTACATAACAGACACTATAAAGATAGCGATGCTGCCGGCTGTCGACGTAATATCTCAATCCGAAAACCATCCGCTTGAGACAGCCAAACTCGGCATCAGCACTCTAAGCGGAGCAGTAATAGCCAAGACACCATCATTCCTAGGAGAAAAAGACGTGGTGAAGGCGCTCCAGATTCTACCAGGAGTGTCTGAAGCGACCGAAGGCATGGCAGGAATGAACGTCCACGGCGGAAGCGCGGATGAAAACATGGTGATGCTTGACAACGTCCCTTTCTATCAGGCTGAGCACTTCGCCGGACTCTTCTCTCCTTTCAACGCTGACATAGTCCGATCTGCCGACTTCTACAAGACTTCCATCCCCGCTCGATTCGACGGACGCCTCTCATCTTTTCTTGACGTACACCTGAAAAACGGCTCAACACAGGGTCATCACGGAAGTGCTAAACTCGGCCTTACTTCCGGAGCATTCGACATTTCCGGACCTATAGGGAGTCGCACCACATATCTTATAGGATTACGCCGCTCATGGTTTGACATACTATCCATTCCTATGCTTGCCATTGTCAACGCTCAGAAGGATATCGATGAACAGATACGTTTCAACTATCATTTCACCGACTTCAACGCGAGGCTGACCCATCGCTTTTCCGACCGCGTTGAGGGTTTCGTTAACCTCTATTACGGCGACGACATGCTGAAGACCGGCACAAAAGATAAAAATATACCTGAACAGCTCTACTGGTCAGACCTCAAGTATGACTTCAACTGGGGCAACATTCTTGCCCAGAGCGGTATAGACTGGCGTATCTCCCCTACACTTTATTCGCAATTCTCTGCCGCTTATACCCGCTTCTTCAACAAAATAAAGAAAGATGAAATTGAGAAGACATTTTCGGAGGGAACTACCACAACAGGAAAAAAATTTGCCAAGACAGAGAACGTCATCGACAACGTCACACTACGCGGCGACTTCACGCTGCGCCCTCAGGAAAGCAACACTTTCAGATTTGGGGCCGCATACACATGGAATTCCTTCCTCCCTGACAGGGCATACCGAGAGACGACAATAAACGATCTGACTAGCACTGACAGCAACGCGACAAAGGGAATGATAGCGAATCAGGCAGAGGCATACGTGGAAGACAATTGGAACATATCCGAACGCCTGCACGCGGAGGCGGGCCTACATGCTTCCCTTTTCTACATTGACGCAAAGACAAAATGGGGACTGTCACCCCGCCTCGCATTCAGTTTCAAGCCGAATTCCGATCTATCGCTCAAAGCAGCATACAGCCGCACGGTGCAGTACGCTCACCGCATAGATGAGACCTACCTCTCGCTTCCATGCGACAGATGGGTTCCTACGGCAGACGGAATGAAGCCGATGACTGCCGATAAGATCAGCATCGGAGGGTATTGGCAGTTACACGGGGGCGACTATGCCGTCTCTCTCGAAGGATATTGGAAAAGCATGCACAATATTCTCGACTACCGCGACGAATACTATATAACGCCAGCCAAATGGTCATGGTCTAAAAGGCTCACCTCCGGGAAGGGCAGAGCAAAGGGTATCGACCTTATGGTGGAGAAAAAGACCGGCAAACTTACGGGACATGTGAGTTATTCGCTCGCATGGGCAGACAGACAGTTTGCCGACAAGAACGGTGGCCATAGATTTCCAGCCCGCTTCGACCATCGGCATACCATAAAGATATTCCTCAACTGGGACATCAGCAGGAAAGTATCTATCAGTGCGTTATGGACCGGACATTCTGGAAATCGTTTTACCTTCCTTCCGCAAAGGTTTGAAAACCCAGTTCTCCCGGGAGCGATGGACTACTATGGCACTTCATGGGATGGACAGCCGTTGGAGGATACAGCATTTGGCAAAAGCCCCTTAAGAACATCTGTCAACAACTATCAGCTTCCCTTCTATCATCGCCTTGACCTTTCATGCATGGTGCGCAACAAGCGCGGTTATTGGACATTCGGCCTTTACAACGCCTATTGCAATATGAACACAATAGCCATTACCTACGGCTACAGCGACGACTACATATCCAGTTCAGAATCTAACTGGGGCATAGTCCTCAATTCCAAACCCGCTTTCCGGGAATTGAAACTTCTTCCAATCATTCCATCAATATCATACACATGGCAATTCTAAGAAACACAATAATAGTCATGCTCCCTTTGCTGCTTACGGGATGCTACACGGATTTCGAACCTAAGTTAGACACTGAGCCCGTACTCTGTCTTAATTCCCTCATCAAGGCTGGAGAGCCGATTAAAGTAAATGTCAGCCACACCTGGGTATACACCGATGTCAAAGGTGAGAAAGATCATTCGGTAAAAGACGCAGAAATCAGAATTCTGGCAAATGGTCAACAGGTAAACAACACCTATATCGCCAAGGAAGGAGACCAAATACGCATAGAAGCCAATAGCCAGACATACGGATATGCAGAAGCGGAAGTGACCGTTCCTTACGCCTTGTCTGCAGCAAATATCGACTACGATATCATGCTACGCAGCTTACAAGCAGATATCACACCCGGGCAGGGCTTAACAGGGCGGATTATGTTCGATATCAAAGCAGAGATTGACTTGCCTATCAGCCGTGACAAAGACCATTACTATCTACTTGGATACAACTATTACATCGTTATTCCCCGGAACCCTACATACATGGATCCCGACACTTCCAGCCCTATACAAAGTTTCTCAAATGGACATTTCAACACATCTGACCCAATATTCTCAGAGTATGTAAGCGACTTCGAGAACACGCTGGGCTACGAAAGTTTCTATGATAATGCCTTCTTCTCCGACAAACGATTAGCAGGAGCATCACGGAAGATTAGTTTTGGATTCAACGATTGCAGATTCTCCGTCAGCAAATGGAATCCTGACTCTGACATTATGGGATGCGGCTATAAAGTGACCCTAAACACTATCTCCAAAAGTTACTTCGACTGGGCCATGTATTTTTGGAACAACGAAAACGGTCTAATGGGCGAGTTATCCGACATTGGTCTCGCCGAACCCTTCTGGGGCTACAGCAACGTCTCCACAGGAGCCGGCGTAGTGGCGGCACAATCCTCTACTACTGTCACAATCGATCTAAAGAATTTCATACAAAAGACATTCTTAGACTTCATACAACAATCCAATTCACAAGTATTCCATCCTCAACACAATGTTGAGGATGGAAGTAATAATCACCTAACCCACACTTCCACGAACGACTCTTTACATCACGAAAAAAGAGCAGCATGCGACCGAAGTCAACAATACTGCTCTTCCTCTCTCCTCGGCGGTGCGGACGGGACTT